>NZ_JAAGPP010000045.1:0-56281 GCF_017104975.1 Burkholderia sp. Ac-20344 | reverse complement strand
ACCGGGGACCGCCTCCGGCGCCGTCGTGCACGGTACGGCCGGCACGGCGGGCACCCTCACGCCGCCGCCCGCGACCGCGGCACCCGGCCAGGTGGTCGTCGGCGGCAAGGTGCCCGACGAGGCGACCAAGGCCGCCGTGCTGCAGAAGCTGCGCGACACCTACGGCGCGACGAACGTCGTCGACCAGATCGAGGTGGGTGACGTCGCAACGCCGCCGAACTGGAGCGCGAACGTGCAGAAGCTGCTCGGCACGCAGCTCAAGCAGATCAGCAAGGGGCAGCTGAAGATCAACGGCACGCAGATCGAGATGAAGGGCGAGGTGCACAACGAGGCGCAACGCCAGCAGCTCGCGAGCGACATGGCGAACACGCTGAACCCGACGTATACGATCAAGAACGGGCTGCGCGTGTCGGCGTCCGAACAGGGCGTGCTCGACCAGACGCTCGCGAACCGGACGATCGAGTTCGAGACCGGCAGCGCGACGCTCACGCCGCAGGGCAGGCTGATCCTCGACCAGATGGCGGCGGCGCTCGCGAAGATGCAGAACCGCACGGTCGACATCATCGGCCACACCGACAACTCAGGGAACCGCACGTCGAACATCGCGCTGAGCCAGGCGCGCGCGGATGCGGTGAAGGGCTACCTGATCACGAAGAGCATTCCGCCGCAGCAGATGACGACGACGGGCGTCGGGCCGGATCAGCCGATCGCGCCGAACGATACGGCGGATGGACGGGCGAGGAATCGGCGGATCGAGTTCCGGGTGGGGCAGTAGGCGGACCGGCGGCGCGCGGGGTCGCGCGCCGATCCGCCGAACTCATTGTGTCTTTACGTCGAGCGATGTGCGGACAGAGGCGCTGGGGCACTGTCGGTTTCTCGTCGATACCGATTTCGATCCGCTGCTCCCATCCTATCGACACTCACTGATCTTGGACCTGTTTCAGGTATTCCTGAAGCGTTTTCGCTCGTTGTTCCGTCAACTCCGTGAGGCATTGCGAGTGGTTGACAATCAACCATTGGCGCGCGCCACCATTCACACTCGTCCTAAGGTCGCATTCAGCATCCCGGAATGCCACCCACGCACGCTGGGCAGAAACGATCTGTGTTTTCGGGATCAGGCCACTATCTGGATTGTCCTTCAGCACACTAACGAGTTTCTTGTAGGTTTGATTCAATTTCAGATCTGCTGAATGCCGGTCTTTTTCAGCGCACTGATAATTTATCTGCGCACTCTCGACATCAATGCCCCCTGGCGGATTATTACAATCTATCGCGAAAGCGCTCACAGAGAACGCCAACCACAATACCGCACCGAATTTAAACACGAATTTAATCAAAATATCCCTCACTTCTTGTCGTACGCATTGGTATAAGTTTCTGTCCAATAGAGATCTTCGGCCAGAAACCCAGTCTCATCCTTCAAAAGCTTCTTTGCGCGAGTAATTTCATCCCTTTGAACAACCTTACCCCCAATTGAATTACTACTTTTAACATTGAGGTCAGCGATATGCTGCACCGCCTTTTTTTCGTCAGCCCCATCTGAAAAAGGAGTGGTTAAACCTAACGCCGCAGCAGATCCAGTAATAAGATTTTTTGGTGCGCCACGTATGGCACATGCCGCCACAAAAGCAATTCCAAGTGCAGAACGAATATTGTTATCTTTACAAAACTTCAATGCCGGATTCATGTAACCCTCAACTGCAAACTCAAGCTGCGCCTCCTGAAAGGCATCGACCTTGCCGGCATTTACGAAACGCTGCTTCCATGCCCCTCCCACAAATCCTGCTTTGGGCCACCAATGTTTGTTGCGATCGGCTGAACTCGCTTTCCACGAATCTCACTACCGACTGGCACTTTGTGCATTCTAGCCAACTCACCCAACCTCCGCCCTTCCGATGATTTTCGAATAGAGTTCCAGTGTGCCTGCCCCGACTCATAGTCAACCCCCTTGACCTCGACCCCAGAGGTGGTCAACGTAATCAACTCCTCGTTGTTATCACCGAAGGTCAATGCGAAAGTGTTTGGGTCTTTGCCTTTCATCCTTTGAAGCAACCTTCCGAGCCCTCCGCTGTCCTGAGTAAACTGAATGATCCCATACGAAAGCCCAATATGAACAATATGTCCATATGACAAATTTTTACTTATTTCCATATGAAACTCAGAATCCAAATTCTCAGATGTAAATGGATCCTTCCCGCTCTCACATATCGCAACAGCCGCAATAATCTTAAGGCGTTCATTCCGGTCCAGCACCACACCCTTGAATTCCACCACGTGCGGCTTCTTGTTCAAGCGATCGAGTAAAGCTTGATGATCACCATCATTATTTTTATTCTTCTTTTTTGGTGGTGTCGCCGGAGCCCCCGTCGGTGAAGTTTCAGGAGGTGACGAAGCAGGTGGTGACGCAGGCGACGATGCGGGTGGCGATGCGGGTGGTGATCGCTTCGGCGAGGGGTCAGCTTTTTTTGTTAAAGGTACATCGTCTTCATGTTGAGCCTCCTTTAACTCAC
This sequence comes from Burkholderia sp. Ac-20344, assembly GCF_017104975.1. NCBI lineage: Bacteria > Pseudomonadati > Pseudomonadota > Betaproteobacteria > Burkholderiales > Burkholderiaceae > Burkholderia > Burkholderia sp. Ac-20344. Next base: position 53,771 of record NZ_JAAGPP010000045.1, on the reverse strand, counting down.
CATTCCGACGAAGCTGCTCCAAAAGCGTATCTGCGAGTTCAATTCTGCAAATGTTACCAGTTTCATATGTATACGGCTCGGCGCCCAAACCATCGGCACCGTCTTCGGTTTCTGGATCCGCAATCGGTCGGACAAACGGCGGAAAGACGTCGTCCTCCTTTGGTGGGTACGGATACCCTGGCAAATCATTATTGAAGGTCATATATTCTTCCCGCTCAGCCTCTTAAGTATCTCAATACGAAGAATATCCGCCTGATCGCTGATTGCGAGTTGCGCCACACCGTCGTGGTCCGTCTTGCCAGTAACAATCTGACCATTCTTGAGATGAACGCGAATTGGTCTATCAGGAATGGAGAAACCTCGATCATCTACAACCCAGACCGGTCGATCATAGAGGTGATTAATAGGTAGGTACGGAAGAGGATAATTCTCCTGAGTCGGCCCAGCAAAACTGTGAGCCGCCCCCTTGAAATCGATTTTCCCCGGTGCATGAATTTCGACCTCACCGTCCTTGATTCGAATATAGGCACCGCCAGACGTCAGCAGAATTTCTTTTTTGGCAGCAACTTCAACTCTCTCGGTTGCCGACAATACCTTCACCGTCTTCTGCGCCGTGAGTTCAATATCGTCCATGTGTGCCTGCACCTCTACCTTGCCCTTCGCGGCAAAGAGCTTTATTCCGGCGTTCTGCACGAAGAAGCTGATTTTTTCAGCAACGCTGGCCACCAGCGACTTGCCGCTCGCGAGATGTGTGCTTTGGCCGCTGACAAGGTTCACGTGCCGGTCCGCTGCCACGTGCGCGCTCTGCTGCGACGACACCCCGATCCCCGCCGGGCTCGCGAACAGCATCACCGGCTCCTTGAACGCATTCGCGTTCCCCGTCCCACCGCCGGCGGTCCGGCCGCCCGACGACGCCCCCGCCAAGCTCTCCTGCGTCGCGTCGGTGAACGTCTTCAGCGCTTCTTGACCGTGATCGAGGCTTTCGGCCTGATGCGCTTCGCTGACCTGCGACAACGACTCGATCAGCCCCTCGGCATTGACGAGCTGCTGTTGCGTCTCGCGCACGTCGAGCGGCTGGCTGTTCGCCGGCTTCGGATGCGTCGTGATGTACAGCCCCTGCCCGGCGCGCACGGCACCGTACGCATCCGTGCGCAAGTCGAATCCCGAACCGAGATACGCGCCCCGCGTGTTGCCGTTCTGTTCGATCAGGTAGCCGAGATGCAACAGCGAATTCGCGCTGCTGCTGAACAGGCGTGCACGGTTCTGGCCGGTCGCATCGTCGAGCACCATCTCGTTGTGCCCCGACCCCGCGTATTCCTTCGACCGGAAGCCCGACAGGATGCCGTCGCTATGCCACTGCGGCTTGGTTGCCCCGTTGTAGACCCGATGCATGACGATCGGCCGGTCGCAGTCTCCGCCGATGTAACCGATCAGTACTTCCTCGCCGACCCGCGGAATATGGACGGCGCCGTAGCCACCGCCGGTATCCGACTGCACGACACGCATCCAGCACGATGCGGTTTCGGTGCCCTCGTTCTGCCGGTCCCAGACGAACATGACCTTGATGCGGTTCAGCGCGTCCGTATATACCTCTTCGCCCTTCGGCCCGACGACGACGGCCGTTTCGAGCTGCATGACGGGCTTCTTGTGCTCGAACGGGCTGCGATACGGCACCGCCGCGCGTTGCGCTTCGACCTCGACGAGGTAGAACCCGGCCGAACCGTCTTCGTGCCCGACTTCGAACGCGGCCGCCGCACCGTGCGCGGCTTTTGCCTGCGCGAGCCGCGCTTGCAGGCTGTGCGGGAAGTTCGCTTCGTGGTCCGAGATCGGCAGGTTGTTCTCCATATACCGCGACACCTTCAAGGCTGCGAATTCCCGGTCCTGCGCCGAATCGCGGTCATGCTCGGGATGGTCCGCCAGCGTGAAGCGCCGCCCCGCATCGATCCCGCGCACGCCGCCCACGCCGAAGAAGCGTTTCGCGCGCGACTCCCATTCCTCGAGGCGGATCTTCGACAGATGCTCGCCGCGATCCTGCCCCGCGTACGTGTACGCACCGGTGTATTCGTAGATTTCCGTCTGGCCCGGCAGATCGCCTTGGCCAGCCTTCGTGGGCAAAGTCGTACCGTTCGGATTGCCGGCCGTCGACGGCGACTTGTAATCGAACGTGCGCGTCGTGTGCTGCGAACTCTGCAAGGTCCGCGACGCAGCCCATTGGGTGAATCCGGCGGTTTCGCTCCCGGTTCCCGAGCGGTCGAACCGGACGGGATTCGGTGACAGTTCGTCGACCGCGTGCAGGTCGTCGGTAATGACGAGCGTGTGAGCGCTGCCGCCCTCGGCATGCCGCCAGAAGCCGAACAGCCCTTCGTCTTCCATCAGGCGATGCACGAAGTTCCAGTCGGTTTCGCTCTGGCGGCAGTACGAGCGCGACGGCAGCGGCTTCGACAGCGCGAACTGATAGCGCCCCTTCGCCTGCGAGTGCATATCGAACACGTCGGCCAGGATCGCGTCGACCGGCTTGTCCTGCCAGTACCGCATGTCGCTGCGGAACTTGAGAAAGTGCATCCACGACGCGAAGGTCAGCTGGTAGCCCGACAGGCTGCCGTCCGTGCCGAGCCGGCGCGCCGTATGGATGTAGCCGTTGATCGGAAGGTACGACTGGTCCGCCTGCTGGATCCACAACGTCATCGGCTTCGCGATCAGCGTCTTGAGCTCGACGTCGCTGGCGGTCGACACGAGGTCGAGCGCCACGCTGAAGTCGCGTCCCAGTTCGGAACAGATCACGGCCCGGCGCGGCACCAGCGCGTTGTTCGGCAGCGACGGGAGTCCGTCTTCAGCAGGCGATCCTGCTGAATCAGGCCACCGCGAATCGCCTGTGCCAGTTCGGTCAGGTTCATGCGTCAATCCACGTTCTTGTCTGCCGCGAGCCCGCCGGGCCCGCGCTCTCAGGTCAAATGCCCGTCGCTTACGACTGCTCGTCCGGCCGCACGCCCAGCAACTCACGAATATGCGACAGCGAGCCGTCGTCCTTCACGACGCTCTCGAGCCACTTGTGCAGCGGCATGTCGGCCCATTCGGCGGCCTTGTCGGCGAGATACGCGACCGGGCTGTGCGGCTCGGTCTGGCGGAAGTAGCGGGCGACCGCGCGCAACTGATCGACGGCCTGCGCACGGTTCTGGATGCCGGCGATCATCTGCGTCACCGGGGCGCGCGGAACGGGCTGCGACTGCACGTGAGTCTCCTCGGTCTGGATCGGATTGCCGAACACCGGCTCGATGCGCTCGGGCTGCGCCTGCGGTGCCGACTGCGTGTGCGGCGCGCTGCCCGTATAGCCCTGCTCGCGCGCAAAGCGCTCGGCGAGCCGGTATACGGTCTCGAACGCGTCGCGCGCCTGCCGGAAGCTCGGCGCCGAATCGCCCGCGCGCTCGACGAGCCGTTCCTCGAACGCATCGAGCGCGAATTCGAACGCCTTCAGGTTCGCCAGCAACGCCGTGTAGAACGCGATCGACGTCACGCGCCGCGACGAGTCGATCTGCTCGATCGACGGCTTGCCGCGCGCGATATCGTCCGCGTGTTCCGGGTCGCGCTTGATCGACTGCGCGACGTGCTGCGCCACTTCCCAGTCGAGCGTGCTGAACGCGTTCGACGCGCCGTCCGTCAGCGGCACCGCGCGCAGCAGCTCGGCCGTGCGGCCGGACAGCCACGCGACGTTGCCGAGGCGATGCTCGGTGTCGCCGTCTTCGGGCAGCGGGTGCACGGTGTCCCAGAACTCGCGGCACAGGCCCTCGAGCAGCGCGTAGCCTTCGGTGAGGCCGGTGATGCCGTCTTCGAGCGCGAGCGCCTCGGTCAGCCACACGGCGAGCCGCAGATCCTTCGTGCGCGTGCGCAGCAGCTCGCCTGCATGGTCGACCACGAAGCCCCAGTCGGCCTCCTTGATCTCGGTCACCCACTCGCCCTGGTCGAGCGTCGGATCGTCGTAGCGCCGCGCATCCTGGATCGCGTCGAATTCGTTCGAAAACAGCAGGTCGTCGCCGCTGGGCGACGCATCGCTGATCGGCGTCAGCAGCTCGGGGAGATTGATCGGCATGGTTCGGTCAGTTCATCAATGCTTGCGTTGCACGGCCGCGCTCATTCGACGGTGTACGTGAATTCGCCGGCCTCGTCCGCGCGCACCGCGATGCGCGCGATGGCCTCGCCGTCGGCGATCCGGCCGAGCACGTGGCCCGCGATCTCCGGCAGCAGCGTACCGTTCAGGATGTGATCGACGTTGCGGGCGCCCGAGTCGACCTCGGTGCAGCGCGCGAGCACCGCATCGACGAGCGATTCGTCCCATTCGAATGCGGCCTTGTGGTTCGCCTCGATCCGGCGGCGGATCCGTTCGAGCTTCAGCTCGATGATCTCGGCCAGCACGTCATCGGAAATCGGGTAGTACGGCACGACCTTCATCCGTCCGAGGAACGCGGGCTTGAACGTCTTGTACAGCTGCGGGCGCAGCGTCTCGGCGAGCGCGTCCGGATCGGGCAGCTCCTCGGCCGGCTTGTTCAGGCACGCCTGCATCACCGCGGAAGACCCGACGTTCGACGTCAGGATGATCAGCGTGTTGCGGAAGTCGATCTCACGCCCTTCCGCGTCGTCCATCGCGCCCTTGTCGAACACCTGGAAGAACATCTCGAGCACGTCCGGGTGCGCCTTCTCGACCTCGTCGAGCAGCACGACGGAATACGGGTTGCGGCGCACGGCCTCGGTCAGCACGCCGCCTTCGCCGTAGCCGACGTAGCCCGGCGGCGAGCCCTTCAGGCCCGACACGCTGTGCGCTTCCTGGTACTCGCTCATGTTGATCGTGACCATCTTGCGCTCGCCGCCGTACAGGATATCGGCCAGCGCGAGCGCCGTCTCGGTCTTGCCGACGCCCGACGGCCCGACGAACATGAACACGCCGCGCGGCTTGTTCGGATCCTCGAGGCTCGCGGTCGCGGTGCGCACGCGCTGCGCGATCGCTTCCAGCGCGTGATCCTGGCCGATCACGCGCGCGGCGAGCAGCGGCTGCAGGTTCAGCACGGTGTCGATCTCGTCCTTCACCATCCGGCCGAGCGGAATGCCCGTCCACGCGGCGACGATCTCGGCGACCACGTGGCCATCGACCTGCAGCGGCACCATCGGCTCGCCGCCCTGCAGCGCGTGCAGCGCCGCGACGCGTTCGGCGAGTTTGTCGCGGGTGGCCTGCACATCGACCGGCTGGCCGTCTTCTGACGGGCCGCGTGCCTTGTCGAGCGCTTCGCGCAGCGCGGTGATCTCGGCGACGATCACGCGCTCGGCTTCATAGCGCGCTTCGTCCTTCGCCAGTTGTTCGAGCGCCGCGTCGCGCGCGCCGCGCAGCTCGCCGAGCCGCTCGTCGTGCGACGCGCCGCCGGCCGCCTCGCGCTCCAGCGACGCGATTTCGGCATCGATCCGCTCGATGCGCTTCTTCGTGTCGTCGATCGCCGCCGGCGTCGCGCTGTGCGCGAGCGCGACCTTCGCGCATGCGGTGTCGAGCACGCTGATCGCCTTGTCCGGCAGCTGGCGGCCGCTGATGTAGCGGTGCGACAGGCGCACGGCCTCGGTGATCGCATCGTCGAGGATCCGTACGTTGAAGTGCTTCTCCATCAGGCCGGACATGCCGCGCAGCATCGCGGCCGCGAGCGGCTCGCTCGGCTCCTCGACCTTCACGACCTGGAAGCGCCGCGCGAGCGCCGCGTCCTTCTCGAAGTACTTCTTGTATTCGCTCCACGTCGTCGCCGCGATCGTGCGCAGCTCGCCGCGTGCGAGCGCCGGCTTCAGCAGGTTCGCCGCATCGTTCTGGCCGGCCTGGCCGCCCGCGCCGATGATCGTGTGCGCCTCGTCGATGAACAGGATGATCGGATGCGCGCTCTTCTTCACTTCGTCGATCACGCTCTTCAGGCGATTCTCGAACTCGCCCTTCACGCTCGCGCCGGCCTGCAGCAGCCCCATGTCGAGCACGTGCAGCGCGACGCCGCGCAGCGGCGGCGGCACGTCGTCGGCCGCGATGCGCAGCGCGAGGCCCTCGACGACCGCTGTTTTGCCGACGCCGGCTTCGCCGGTCATGATCGGGTTGTTCTGGCGGCGGCGCATCAGGATGTCGATCGCCTGGCGGATCTCGGCTTCGCGGCCGATCACCGGGTCGATCTTGCCGTCGCGTGCGCGCTGCGTGAGGTTGGTCGTATACGTGTCGAGTGCGGGCGTCTTCGACGGGCCGGCCGCAGGGGCGAAGCCGTCGGCGGCCGGCGCGACGTCGCTGCCGTCGTCGTCCGCCTGGCGCGGCTCGGCTTCGCTGGAACCGGCCATGATCTCGTCGAACTTGTGCTTCAGGTCCGTCACGTTCATTTCCGCGAACTGCGACGACATCCGCTGCGCGAACTGCGCGAGATCGGGTGCGGTCAGCAGCGCGAGCAGCAGGTGCCCCGAACGGATGCGGCCGAGCTGCGAGTCGAGCGACGCGATCAGCCATGCCTGTTCAAACAGCGCGATCAGGTGCACGGAGAACACCGGCGTGCGCGTGTTGCCCGTCTTCAGGCGCGTCAGTTCGCGCTCGAGATCGGCATGCAGCGCGTGCGGATCGACGCGGCTCGCGCGCAGTGCGAGCGGCAGGTCGCCCGTCGCTTCCTCGAGCAACGCGAGGAACAGGTGCTCCAGATCGACCTCGTAGTGGCCGCGCGCCAGGCACGCGCTCGCCGCACGCTCGGTCGCGTGGCGGCACAGCGGGTTCAGTTTCGTGATCAGGGTCTTCAGAGGCGTGCTCATGGCGTCGATCTCAGTCTCAGGTTCGATTGCGTGTTTGTTGTCGTTCGGAATCAGTGAATCACGTGCAGTTCGTAGCGTGCATCGGAGCGGTCCTCGAGCGCGTCGCGCGTGCACAGGAACGCGTCCCAGCCGAGTCGCGAGCCCGCGCCGAGCACGCTCGCGCCGACCTCGGTGCGCTTGAGCACGAGCCTCACCTCGTATTCGAGCGTGACACCGGCGAGCAGCGTCAGCATCCGCTCCAGCGCAACGGCATGCGCGCCGCCGGGCAGGAACGCCTCGTAGTCGCGCTTGGACAGCGGGCCGACGACGATCCGCGCGCGCATGTCGCGCTGCCACACGCGTTCGCCGACGAGCGCCGTCGCGCCGAGCACCGCGTTGACTTCGCCGAGCACGCTCAGCTGGTCGGGCGGCACGTCGTACCACTTGCCGACGAACTGGTCGATCTTCACCGGCACGCGGAAATAGTCGGACAGCGTGCGCTGCAGGTACGCGGCCGACATCGGCCGATGCCGCGCAGCCAGCGCATAGCCGGCGACGGCCTCGTCGAGCACGCCGCCCACGCCGGCCGCGAGGCTGTCGCGTATCTCGTCGCTCGGCACGCCCGCGATCGCGAGCAGCAGCGGCAGATAGCGCTCGTCGCGGTCGAGCTCGTAATGGAACGGCAGCCGGTATTTCTTCCACGCGGCATAGAACAGCGCGGTCGCGCGGTTCGAGAACACGTCGAAGAATGCGCGTGCCGCATGGTCGCGCTTCAGGTGCTCGCGCGCGACGATCTGCTCGGTGTAATGCAGCGGCAGCGCGCCCTGCCCGCCCAGCAGCCCGAAAAACGCGGGCGTCAGCTCGACGTGGCCGAGCTCGCCGGCCGCGAGCGCGGCGCCGCGCGCCTCGCCCGTCTTGAGCTGGGTGCCGTCGTCGTCGAACGAGCGCGCGCCTTCGATCTCGCTCGGCGGAAAGCCGAGCGACAGCGTGTTGCGGAATTCGATGCGCTGCGCGACCACGTCGCCCTGCCGCCGCGCGCCGGGCGCATCCGACGCCTGCCGCGCAAACAGCCCTTCGAGCACGCGCACGGCCTGGAAGAACTCGAAGCGGTGCGGTTCGTCGAGCAGCGCGTCGACTACGCCAGGATCGATTCGCCGGTGCGGGGCTTGCATCGAATGATCTCCTCGCCGGTGCGCTTCGACACGACGACTAGTTGAACGAAACTGTTGAGGTGCACGTACAGCCCGAAGAAGCTGTCGAGCACGCGCACGAACGAGGCAAGGCTCGCACCGACGAAGTGTTCCTCGTCGATCGTCAGGCGGATCTCGATGCCGCGCACGAAGGTCGCGAACGGCTTGCCGGGCAGCCACTGCACGGCGCCGCGCTGCTCGACGCCGGCGAGGCCGTCGATCTGGCGCATCGATACGGCGGTGCGCCGCAGGTCGTACAGCGTCAGCATTTCCTTCAGCGGCGCGAGGCCGTGCGCGACCAGCGACACGTGATTGAGCGCGAGATGCGACACGAGCCGCCAATGCGCGGCGCGGCCGCGCTCGAAGCGCACGCTCTGCGTCGGGCGGCGCAGCAGTGAAATGCCGCTCGTCTGCGCGCCGCCTTCCTGGAACAGGTCGCCGCCTTCGAGCCCGAACGCGAGCATCGCCGGCAGGTCGCGGTTCGTGCAGGTGAGGTCGAGACTCAGCGTGTCGGTCTGCGGCGACGTCGGCTCGAAATCGATGTCGACGATCGAGATCTCGGTTTCGTAGCCGGGGCTCTTCTGCGCGACCCAGTCGTTGCGGCGCGCGAACCAGTAATGGCCGATCCGCGCCGATTCACCGTGATGCAGCGAATAGAACGGCCGGAACTCGATCACCGATTCCTCGTGCGCCTGCTGCCTGACGAGCTTCACCGAATCGATCGAATACACCTCGTACGCGAACGCGCGCCGCGCTTCGGCGATCACCGGGTAGGACACCGCGCGGTGCGTGATGCGGATCGGCTCGCCGTGCTGGCGGAACAGGTTGACGATCGGCGTGCAGAACAGCCGGAAGTGGCTCGCCGTCAGCAGTTCGAGCAGCCGCGCGACGTGCGAATCGCTGCGCACGTCCTGCAGCACGAGATGCAGCGTCGCCCGCTGGCAGCGGCCGCTCGCGCGCGCGATCGCCGCGATGTCGAAGTCGACGAAATCGAACTTGTCGGGGAACGCGAAGTATTCGGTGAGCAGGCGATACGCGGGATGCGATTTCGCCGGGTAGTCGATCAGCGCGTCATCCTCGTCGAAGCCGGCGTGCGCGATCGGCAGCTTGCGCAGCGCGGTCCAGCGGCCGTTGCGTTCGGGCTCGACATACGCGCCGAGCACGTTGACGAACAGGCAGTCGGTCAGCGCGGCGACGAACGACTGCTCGCCGTGCAGGTGCGCACGCAGCGTCGGCAGCTTCAGCGCGCCGAGATCGAGCTGCGCGGCGAGCGATTCGAACGTGATCGAGATCACGCCCGTCGCGTTCGACGGCAGCACCGTCGCGCTCGGCGCGAGCGCGACCGGCGTGTAGCGCGCTTCCGAGATGCGGATCGGCGCGAGCGTCACGTCATAGGCGGTACGGAACCGGCACTGCACGCCGCGGATCGGGCGGCTCTTCAGCTCGGTGCCGCGACCGATCACGACCGGTTCGGTCTGCTGGCCGGGCGACGCCGGCGTGAACTGCGCGATCGAGCACGACGGGAACGGCCGCAGGTAGTGCGGATACAGCACTTCCAGCAGCGCTTCGGTGAATTCGGGGTAATCGTCGTCGAGCTTCTTGTTGATGCGCGCGCCGAGCAGCGCGAACGACTCGATCATCCGCTCGACGTGCGGATCCTCGCAATGCTCGCCGGACAGCGCGAGCCGCGCCGCGATCTTCGGATAGCGTTCGGCGAAATCGCGCGAATAGCGCCGCAAAAACGATAATTCGCGCTCGTAATACGGCAGCAATTCTTCCATCGACGACCCCGAACCTCAATATTTCCTGCCGGACCCTGATCCACCACCGGGCGGTCCGGCCCGCTCGGCGGCATGATTTACTGCATTCTTGCGGCGCGTGCGCGCGTGACCGAATACTGCAGCGTCGAGGGCTGCAGCATCGCGTCGAAACTCACCGGCTCTTCGGCCGGGTGCACGACGAGCAGCGCCTGGATCGCGAAATAGAGCGCGTTGGTGGCCTGCTCGTTCAGCTCGAACGTCACCTGCACCTGCTGCAGGCGCGGCTCGTGGCGCGCGATGGCCTGCTGGATCGACTTGCAGATGAACGCGCGGTCGTAGTGACTCGCCAGGCTCAGCCCTGCGAAATCGTTCAGCCCGTAGGTCAGCACCGACTTCTGGCACTCCGGCAGCGTGGCCAGCTCGATTTCGGTGTGGGCGATACGCGTGTTGAGGATCGCCTCGACGTCGCGGGCGACCGTGTTCTTGAGCTCGTCCAGCGACAATTGCCGCATCGCTGCCGAGGCCGGCAGGTGCGGTTCGTCGTCGAACAGCTTGTCGAGAAAACTGGGTTCGAATCGTTTCATCGGCCGGTATGCACAGCGAAAACGGCAACGGGACGCCGCGCGCCCCGTTGCCGCAACCGACCTTAGACCGCGTAGGTCTTGTCGTTCTTCGTCAGACTCCAGGCGCCTTGCGTGTTGCCGCCCTGGTTGCCGCCGATCTTCTGCTGGGTTTGCTTCCACTGCACAGCTGCGTACTTCAGCGAGAACGTCTCGAGCGGCAGACCTTCTTCGCGAACGCTCGGGGCGATGCTCGAGATGATCACGTACTTGAGCTTGACTTCCAGATACTGCACGCGCTTGCCTTCACCGTCAGCGCGCGAGAAATGAACCGTCACCTCGTCGAACGTGGTACCGCCCGAAGCGTGTTGGTACAGCAGCGGGCTCGACGAATCGATTTCCTTCGTGAAAATCATGTCGCCGTGCTCGCAACGCGTCATCGTGTGACCGCCTGCGGTCGATGCGGTTGCCGAACGCGGTTGAACGATCGAGTGATCCCACGATTTCAGCTCGATCCAGCCCTGGTGGTCCTTGTCCGCGGACTCGCCCTTCACCGCGGGACTACCAAACTGCAAGTGCATATGTAACATGGCCCTTCGACTCCCCAAAGAGGTGGTTTTAACGTCCTACCCAGGCGGCCCGCCCGGGCGATTTACTCGCTTATGAATTTGCCGGTTTGGGCAGATCAGCGACAAGTCGCAGAGAAATCGAGAGTTCGTCGAGCTGAAAGTGCGGGCGCAGGAACGCGACCGAACGATACGAGCCCGGCTTGCCCGGAATCTCCGACACTTGTATGGATGCCTCGCGCAGCGGAAATTGCGCTTTCTGTTCCTGCGAAGCGTTATCGTCGAGCAGGACGTACTGCGAAATCCACCGGTTGAGGAAAGTCTCCACGTTCTGCGCCGATGCGAAGCTGCCGATCTTGTCCCGCATCATCGCCTTCAGGTAGTGCGCGACGCGCGATACCGAGAAGATGTACTGAAGCTGGGCGGACAGGACGGCATTCGCATTCGCGCTGTCGGTGCTGTATTTCTTGGGTTTCTGCACCGACTGCGCAGCGAAGAACGCGGCGTAATCTGAGTTCTTGCAATGGACGAGCGGGATGAAGCCGAGGTCGCTCAGCTCCTTCTCGCGGCGATCGGTGATCGCGATTTCGGTCGGGCACTTCAGCGCGACTTCACCGTCGTCGGTCTTGAACGTGTGGGTCGGCAGGTCCTCGACGAGGCCGCCGCCTTCGACGCCGCGGATCGCCGCACACCAGCCGAAGTCGTCGAATGCGGCCGTCAGGCGCGCAGCGAACGCCCACGCGGCGTTGCACCACAGGTACTTGTCGTGGTCGGTGCCGTCGACGTCCTCGACGAAGTTGAAGTTCTCCGCGGTCTGGCCGTCCTTCGGATTGAACGGCAGGCGGCCGAGGAAGCGCGGCAGCGTCAGGCCGACGTAGCGCGAATCTTCGGCGTCGCGGAACGACTTCCACTTCGCATATTCGACCGTATCGAACACCTTGCCGAGGTCGCGCGGCTTGCCGAGGTCGGAGAACGACTCGAGGCCGAGCAGCTCGGGCGACGCCGACGCGATGAACGGCGCATGCGCGGCCGCCGCAACGTGCGACATCTGCTCGATGAAGTACATGTCTTCCGGCTGGCGCGAGATCTCGTAATCGCCGATCAGCGCACCGAACGGCGAGCCGCCGAACGTGCCGAATTCTTCTTCGTAGACCTTCTTGAACAGCGCGCTCTGGTCGAACTCGCTCGCGCCCTTGAAATCGCGCACGAGGTCGCGCTTCGGTGCGTGCAGCGCCTTGATCTTGATCGTCTGGCCGGTGTTGCTTTCCTTGACCAGGTAGTCCATCCCGCGCCACGTGCTTTCGAGGCGCTGGAATTCCGGCGCGTGCATCACTGCGGAAAGCTGTGTGGAAATCAGGCGGTCCAGTTCCGCGACGCGCGCGTCGATCGTGGCCGACAGGTTGTCCGACACGATCACCGTGCCGTCGAGCACCTGGTGCACGAGTTCGCCGATCAGGTCCTTCGCACGCGCATGCTCGGAATCGGATTTCGCGACCTTGCTCTTCTCGACGATGTCGTCGAGCAGCGAGGTCCCGGCGGCGTATTCCGCGCCGCTCGCTTGGGCCGCAGCCGTTTGCTGGTTCATCTCAATACTCCGTCGTCATTCGCCGTCTTTGTCGCCGCCCGTGCCCTTCGCGAGCTCCTGCAGCTGCTGCGTGTTCTTCAGCACCTCGGACAGCAGATCCTCGAGCTTGTCGTTGCCGGCGAGCTTGTTACGCAGGTCGGCGAGCTTCGAGCGCGCCTCGAGCAGGCGGCGCAGCGGCTCGACCTGTTCGACGACTTCGTCCGGGCTGAAATCCGACAGCGAGCGGAACTTCAGGTCGACCGCGAACTTGCCGCCTTCCGGGCTCAGGCGGTTTTCCACCTGGAACGCGGCACGCGGTTCGATCGCCTTCATCACGTCGTCGAAATTGTCGCGATCGATGTTGACGAATTTGCGGTCGCGCAGCTTCGGCTGCTCGATTTCGGACTGGCCCGCCAGATCGCCGACGACCCCGACGACGAACGGCAGCTCCTTCACCTCGATCGCGTCGCCCTTCTCGACCTCGTAGGTCAGTTGGACGCGCGGCGGCCGTATTTTCTGCAAGCTTTTCTGAATGCTTTCTTTCTTGGCCATCTCGACGGCTCCCAGGTTAGTTGTGGTTATCGCGTCAGTTATGCGGTCAGTTGCGCAATGCGCCGAACGGGTCAGCGCCACCCTTTTGCGGCGCGGCGGGCGGCGTCGGCGTGCCCGTCGCGGCTGCCTCGGCCGCCGGTGCGGCGCCGACCTTCGGACGATGAACGACCCGGCGCGGCGAGCGCGGCTTCGTGGACTTGGTCTCCGGCGGGAACAGCGCCGATTCACCCAGCGTATCGCGCAGCTGCTTCGCGAGCGCTTGCGCATCGGACTTCGCGTCGCCCGCGAGCGACGAATCCTGGCGCAGCTCGCCGAGCGACTGCGTCGCGATCCGCAGGCCGGCCACGGCCAGCACGCTCTTCGCCTGACGGTCGGTCGCGTCGCGCTGCAGCGCTTCCTGCGCGGCAACGATTGCCTGACCGTAGTGGTTTTGTGCGAACTGGATTTGCGCGATGCGCGACCACGGCTCCTCGCGCGTCGGATCCGACTTCGCGAGCTGCTGGTACAGGCCGAGGGCCTTGTCCTGGTCCCCCGCCTTCGCAACTGCGTCTGCATCGGCCAGCGACTTGTTGAACACCTCGGCAGTCGGCGGCGCGGAAGGCTGGCTCGCACAGCCGGCGATCACGCCGCAAGCCACTACTACCCCAGACAGTTTTGCGAAGAGACGGTCTTTCATCGTTATATCCACCGGCGCGTGAGTTTTAAATCGTTGAGAATCTGGTTCTTTTGCTTTGCAAGAAGCGCGCGGGTATAGTACCGATCAATTTTTCATAATTCAATCGTCGTGTGAAGAGTAATTCCTTTTAAAACCGGGCGCTACCCCCTCCAATGGCCGCTCGCTGCTGACTTGCAGCGATTTTGCTTTCGGCCGGGACGGGCAAGTTTTACTGGTCGCGCGACGCGCCGCCCGGGCGGCGGAAAAAATTTCCGGAAACTCGCCGCAACACGGGCGTGCTCAATAGTTGAACGGTGCAATGTCGGGGATACGCAGCGAACGCGGAAATACCCGGCAGAATTGACAGGGATAAAGGCGGCACGCCGGAAATACGATGAGATCGTTGATGATTCGCTACGCGCTGCCACTGGCTGCCTGCGCCCTTCTGGCCGGATGCGCGGCCGCCCCGTTGCTCGGCTCGGCCGCGAGCGCCGTGATGTCCGCGGCCGGCATCGGCAAGCCCGAGGTGCCCGACGCGCAGAAGCCGCCGCGCAACCTCGGCATTACGCTCGCCGCGGCGCCGAACCTGAATGCCGCGACCGACAACAAGCCGCTCGCGCTCGTCGTGCGGCTTTATACGCTGAAGGACCCGACATCGTTCCAGCAGGCGCCATTCGACGCATTTACCGATCCGACCAAGGAAAAAGCCGCACTGGGCGCCGACCTGCTGAATGTGCGCGAAATCACGCTGATTCCGGGCCAGCGCTATACGGCGACCGAGAAGGTTTCGCGCGAAGCGCAGGCATTCGGCATCGTCGCGCTGTTCCGCGATCCCGCACTGCAACGATGGAAACTGACGTTCGATCCGGTGAAGTCGGAGAAATCCGGCATAATCATCGGCCTGCATAATTGCGCGATGACGGTCACCGACGGCACTGTCATCGCACCGCAACAGGGTGCGCCTTCGCAACCGCTGAATTTGCTTTCGTCGGTCTCCTGCGGTTAAACATGACGCACGAATGTCAATTAACAAGAGTTAACAATTGGCGGTTTAATTCGGGCACGAACGAATCGATTACATCGCAACACGACATTAACCGGATTTGACATGAGTTATTCGGCCAAGGTGCTGTGGGGGGAAGGGCTGTTCCTCCGGCCTCAACACTTTCAGCGACAGGACGCGTACCACGAAGCGCGCCTGTTCGAATCGATCCAGGCGATCCAGCCGTACAACTGGGGCGTGCGCTCGGTGCGCATCGACCGCGATGCGCTCGGCAGCAACGTGCTACGGGTTGCCGAGCTCGCGCTCGTGTTCCCGGACGGCGCGCTGTATGCCGCGCCGCAGGCCGACGACCTGCCGCCGCCGATCGCGCTGGACACGCTGCCTGACGGTATCAACGAATTCGTGTTCTATCTCGCGCTGCACCCGCTGCGCGAGAACGGCACCAACTACAGCGACGATCCGGCCACCGGCTTCATGACGCGCTTCGTCAGCGAGCAGACGAGCGTCGCCGACAACTTCACCGACGCGGCCGAGGCCGACATCACGTTCCTGAAGACGCAGGTCAAGCTGATCGCGCACAGCGAACCGCGCGACCAGCTGCTGTCGGTGCCGCTCGTGCGCGTGCGCCGCACCGCGACGTCCGGTTTCGAGATCGACGACAGCTTCGTGCCGCCGTGCCTCGCGATCGACGCGTCGCCGATCCTGCACCAGCGGCTGCGCCAGCTCGTCGACGCGCTGCAGGCGAAGGTGAACGCGCTGTACGGCTTCCACCGCGAGCCGTCGAAGAACATCATCGAGTTCCGCTCGGGCGACATCGCGTCGTTCTGGCTGCTGCACACCGCGAACGCCGCGTTCGCGACGCTCGCGCACCTGCACCAGCATTCGGCGCTGCATCCGGAGCGGCTGTTCCAGGAACTGCTGCGCCTCGCGGGCCAGCTGATGACGTTCTCGAAGGGCTATACGCTCGCCGACCTGCCGGTGTACCGTCACGACGATCCGGGCCCGAGCTTTGCGCGCCTCGACCTGATGCTGCGCGAGCTGCTCGACACCGTGATCTCGACGCGCTACTTCGCGATCACGCTCGACGAGGTGCGCCCGTCGTTCCACCTGGGCCGCCTCGATTCCGGCAAGATCGACGACAAGACCGAGTTCTACCTGGCGGTGTCCGCGGACATGCCGAGCGTCGAGCTCGTCGACGCGGTGCCGGCCCGCTTCAAGGTCGGCGCCCCCGACGACGTCGACAAACTCGTGCTGTCGGCCATGCCCGGCGTGCGGCTCTCGTACACGCCGCAGGTGCCGCCCGCGATTCCGGTGCGCCCCGGCGCATGCTACTTCGCGCTCGATTCGCGTAGCCCGCTGTACGAGCGCATGTTGCAGGCCCAGTCTGCGATGATCTATGCGCCGACTGGCATCAATGACCTGAAATTCGAACTGATCGCGGTCACATCATGAGCTACGCGCCTTCCCTGTTCGGCGACAACGCGCCGACACCGCTGCATACCCCGGCGTCGACGGACGCCTCGTTCCAGGCCCGTTCGCTGCTCGACCTGCTGTACGACGGGTTCTTCATGCTGTTCCTGCTCAAGAACGGGCGGGAGCCGGAAAGCGCGGGCGAGTTCAGCACGCGGATCCAGGAATTCCTGTCGGACTTCGAGCGCGGCGCGAAGAAGCTGAATATCGCCGCTGAAGACGTGTATGGCGCGAAGTTCGCATTCTGCGCGGCGATCGACGAGATGGTGCTGTCGTCGCAGTACAAGATCCGCACGGAATGGGAGCGCCGGCCGCTGCAGCTCGTGCTGTTCGGCGAGCAGCTCGCGGGCGAGAAGTTCTTCCAGTATCTCGAGGAATGTCGCGCGCAAGGGGCGGCACGGCTGCAGTCGCTCGAGGTGTTTCATATGTGCCTGCTGCTCGGGTTCCAGGGCAAGTATCTGCTCGAAGGGCCGGAGAAGCTGGCTTACCTCACGGCGCGGCTGGGGGATGAGATCGCGCATATGAAGGGCAAGCGGGCGCCGTTCGCGCCGCATTGGCCGCTGCCGGATCAGATCGCGCATCGGTTGAAGCGCGAGGTGCCGGTTTGGGCGATTGGCGCGGTTTTTGCGCTGGTTGCGCTGCTCGGGTATGTCGGGCTCAACACGTATCTGAAGGACAAGACGCTGCAGGCGCTGGCGCCTTATTCGCAAGTGATCAAGGTGGGCCCGGAGTCGGCTAATTTGACGATTTCGTTACCTTGAGCGGCGGGCTTCGTTCCGGCGCCGATGCTTCATGACAAAAGGACCGCCTGGCGGTCCTTTTTTGTTTGTAGCGTGCTCGCTGTGTGACGTCAGAAGAGAATGAACGCGTCGTTTTCGACGTAGAACACGAACGCGTCGAACAACTGAGCGAGCGTCGGTTCGTCGATCTGGTCGTGCGCGTTGATCACGATGTCCTCGATCGTCGCGCTATCCAGCGTCACTTGCCAGCCGGGCTGCCGGACAATGGCGGGCACGGCACCGTCTTCGGCGTCGTTGGTGTCTTCGGAGAATGCCCCCTCCGTGTCGAGCGTCCATGGCATCGGCGGGAGATAGAGCCATCCGGAGAAATCGCCCGGGCGTTCGAGAATGTGTTTCAGCGACACGTCGGTCGCGGGGGTGGTCGACATGGGTATTGCGGTTGTATCGAAGTGAATGCAGCACGGCACCGCAAGATCGCAGCAGCCGCGCGTGATTATGCCAATTCCACGCCAGCGCGACTGGCCAGTTGTCGTCTCGGGTCGATCTGCTGGTTACTGGATGGCGGGTCGTGATCTGCGAGACCGACGATATGCGCGCCGTCTTCGGACGTGCCAGTCACGACGTTCGCAACGAATCCGTCCATTTCGCACGGCGCCTGACCGACGTTGCGCGCACTCGATGCACCTGTCGGACGCGAACAGAACAACGTCTCGCATCGAAGCAACGTCGATGGTCAGCCTCTCGGCAATGCATGTATCCCCAATCCGCGATCCGGACCGGGTGCACCTGACATGCATCGGCAAGTGAGGGGGTAGTGAACTGTTGTCACGATCGGGATTGCCTCGATCCGCTCATGTCGGCCCTCTGACCGGATCGAGGAAAGCGGATACTACGTGCCGCCCGGGCCGAGCCGGTCACGCGGTCCTGTTCAGATATTCGTCAAAGCACTTTTCGCAAACAGGGACAAGCCCGTCAAAGACAGTCGCGTGCGCTTCTTCGAAATCCTGGCCAAATGGTGTGTCACTAGGCTCGGGCAACCCGGACTGCTTCGCAATATCCGCCGAAACGAAGTATGAAATGTCGGGGAGCCCATCTCCAAGCCAGTCGATGTCATAGCGGAACATCTGCAACCGCCCCGCGTCCTTCTTCATATCGGCCGCGATATCACTTGAAACATGCACCACGCCGGAAGCGCCATGCGATTTACACAATATCCTGCCCATGTCTCATCCTATTGACGTCGCCCGTTCGCAAGTAACCACTTAACGGTCTCGCGTGTCGTGGCTGGTACATTCTGCGCGCCGCCGGCCCGCAAAATGTCTCCGACGTGCGTCACACAGCTGTTGGTATTTCTGTCATACACACCCTGGTCATGCCCCAGACGCTTGGCCTGGGCCTGGTACGCCGCGGTGGCATCCGGCAAATCGACGTGAATCGTATTCTCAACCGTCGATGCCGGCGCCATATGCTGGGCGGTAATAATTGTATTGTGATCATCGTCGACGATCACCTGGTGCGTTCGCAACGTTCGCCCTGAATCCGGAACCACCTCAACATCGAAATGAGGCCCGAATTCACTTCGCGACTGCCGGATGATTGCTTTCCCGGGACACAGCCCGAGCGGATCGGTCCATTGAGTCGGGTTCGGCGCATACTGATAAACGTTGATGCCGCCCGCCAATCCGATCGGATCGCGGCTGACGAAGCGGCCAATTTGAGGATCGTAGTACCGGTAACGGTTGTACGCGAGTCCCGTCTCGTCGTCGACTTGCTGCCCCTGGAACCGCAATGCATTCTTCGGCGCGATTCCAGCCGCCTTCGACACCTGCGCGATCACCTCCCGCGCTTCACCCCAGGCCTTGTACGACGCCTCCCACACCACCTCGCCGTAATCGTCGGTCAGCCATTGCGGCGTACCGATCTGGTCGCAGTGGTAATAGAACAGCTTGGCGTTCGAGCGCCGCTCCGGCACCTTCTGCAACGGATCGTCTTCCGGCACATAGCGATCGGTGCTCTTCCATTCCGGCGTCGCGATACCGCCCACGGGCTCGGCCACGTACTGCGCAAGCGGTATGAACGTTGCTGGCTCATAGATGTAGTGCGTACCACGCTCCGCGTTACTTTCATACGCGAGCATGTTGCCATCCCAACCGAACACGGTCCTCTCGCCGTTCACCTCTTTCGCAATCCGGCGGCCCAGCGCGTCATAGAAATACCGCGACTGGCTCTGCCGCGATTTCTCGGCGACCCTCGATGCCTGCAAGCGGTTGAATTCGTCCCATTCGAATACCTGCTCTCCGTCGGGCGTGCGCTTGCGCACCGGGTTCCCGCGTTCGTCGTACTCGAAATGGATTCCGGCGTACGCCTTCAGCAGGTTGCCGAGCACCTTCGGCACCTCGATGGGCGACGAATTCTCCGGCCTGACCGGAATGGGTCGCGACGCGTTGCCGAGCGGCTGCGCCGGATCGATGAGGTTACTCGCCGGGTCGAACGCGAACCGTTCCTGCGCGATGGGACTGATGGCCTCGATCAGACGCCCGACCGGATCGTATCGATAGTCGATTCCACCCTTGCGGCTATCTTCGATGCACGACAATTGCCCTGCCGCATCGTAGCGATACCGACGCTCCGCCATCGGCACCGACGACGTCGACCGCTGCAGCGTCTGCTGCAGCATCCGACCAGCCGGATCATATGTCGTACGCTGCCCGACTTCGCTCGACAGCACCCGCAGCGTCTCGCGATGCAAGTCGTCGCGCTCGAACTGCACGCGCTCTTCGCCATCCAGCAGCATGCCGTGCACATGTCCCGAGCCATAGATCAGCCAGTCGATCGCATGACCGTCCGGTCGCACGGTCCGGCGCCGGTTGCCGAGTTCGTCATATTCGTGGTGCCAGACGTAGCTGCGCCGCTCGCCGAACAGATCGTAAGCATGATGCTCTCGCACCAGATTGCCGATCGGATCGAAGAAGAACTGCACCCGGCTGTATCGGTTCACCGCCTCGATCAGCCTGCCGCTCGGATCGTAGGCGAAGCGTTCTTCGCTCTCCCCGGAAGCGCGCTTGAGCAAGCGACCATTGACATCGAGCTCCAGCGCCGTCACGCATCCCGCTTCGTCGACCGCAATGACGCTGCCGCTTTCCTTGTCGCGTTCGTAGCGGGTCGACTTGCCGTCGAAGCCGATTTGCTCGGTCAATCGCCCTGCTCGATCGTAGTGGAACTCATGCGTCGCGAAATTGGCATCCGTCAGCACCGACAGCCGCCCGATCCGGTCATAGCGATACGTCAGCGTCTGTCCAAGCGCATCCGCACGGCTCGCGATCCGTCCGGCCGCGTCATAGCTGTACCGGATCGAACGATTCAGCTGGTCGGTATGCCGCAGCAAGCGCCCCTCGGCGTCGTGCTGGACCTGTTCCAGACCGGCAGGCGAGCGGATCTCGGCCAGTTGTCCGTTCTGGCCATAGCCATAGGCCGTCACGCCACCCGCGGCGTCCGTCACCTCGATCACTCGACCGATGGCGTCATACCGCCATTCAGTCTTCTTTCCGGAGCAATCCGTGTAGCTAGTCAGCTGCCCGGCGGGGTTGTATTCGATCGACTTCGAGCCGCCCTTGGCGTCGGTGATCTGCGTCAGCAGTCCTTTGTCGTCATAGCTGTATGCCGTCACCTGCTCGAGGGGATCGACCATTTCGACAAGATTGCCCGCATCGTCGTATTTGCGGTGCCACACATAGCCGCTCGGGTCGACGACGCGAACCATCTGATTCTTGTCGTCGTATGCCATTTCGACGACGCTGCCGTCCACACGTTCATGCCGCACCATATTGCCGCGTGCGTCGTACTCCATCCGCTCGATGCTGCCGTCCTGTCGAATATGCAGGACCAGGTTGTGATTCGTGTCGCGCCGGAACCATTCCTCGTTGCCGTCGGCGTACACGATCCGGTACACGTACCCGTGGATATTGAAGTAATACCGCGTCATCTGACCCAGTGCATCGGTCACGTACGTGAGGCGAATGTTCGGATTCCACGCAATACGGATGTCGAGGCTGCCGTCGTCGGCATATTCGCGGACGCATTTCGCGTTCGCATTGTCGTCCGCCTCAGCACCATCCCATTCGAGCGTCATCCCGCGCCCCGTACGATCGGTATAGCGCGTCACGAGATGTCGATGGTATTGATAGGTTCGCGCGTTGCCATGGCGATCGACCGCACGAACGAGATCTCCCATCGAATCGTATTCGTAGCTCGCGAGCACGACGCGTTCGCCGTTCTTGAGCACCTGTTCGATTTGCACGATCCGGCCATGCTTGTCGTGCTCGAACGCGAGCACATTGCCGCTTGCATCGATCAATCGCGCAAGACGATCCAGCGAATCGTAGTCGAGCGTAATCGCGTTGCCGGCTCGATCTTTCTGCATCGCGAGCCGGAAGACGTCGCCACGTCGCTCGTACACGTGCAGCGCTACGTGACCATACGCAACCGTCACCCACGTATCGTCAAGACGCGACAACGTCAGCTTTTCGGACAGGTCATCGTGTACTTCGCCGGCCGCGAGCGCCCGATATTCGATACTGCGCCCTTCCGCGTCGCGATAAATCCATTGACCGCCCTTGATATCGATACGGGTCGTATAGGGCGTGATCCACCGCGCCCCCAGCTCGCCACCGTCGTACGCGGAGAGCCTCGAGCGGTACCTGCGCTCCCATACGAGAGGCAATGCACCCGGCAATTCAAAATCCTCGTGCGAGAACGTTTCGTCCCCGAACGCGAAGTCGATCGACGCGGTCGACGACCCGGTCGGGCACCACTGGCAGCCGCTTTTCCCCGGCCCCTCCACCGGCGCCTGCCCGTTGTTCGCTTCCAGCCCTTCCTGCCCCCGTGTCTTCCGCGCCTGCCCCTTCCCCCCCGGCTTGACCTCCGTGCTCTGCTCATGCAGCTTCGAACGCGCCTTCACTCGGCCCACCGCCTCGATCAGCTGCAAGACGAGCCACATCATCTTGCCTTCCTCGCTGCCGGCCAGCGAACGAATCGACGACGCGACCTTCGGTGCTTCGGTTCGCAGGAACGCCACGACTGCGCGAAACGGCTCGAGCCACGAATCCGGTGCGAGCTTCGCCGCGGTGCCTACCGTCGCGTTGCCGACCGTTTTGCCAAGCGCCTTGTAGCCCTCGTAAGCAAAGGCAATCCCGTCCCCCACCCGGCTGGTGCTGTACCACGGCCGGTTGTCGCGCATCTTCTTCGCGAGCTGTTCGGCGCGCTTCAGGTTGCCGCTGTTGTCGAAGAGCTGACCGTGCAGCGCACGGTCCATGCCGGTCGCGATCGCACCCATCAGCTCTTCGGCCTTCGCCGCACACCCGTCGAGCAGCTTGACGAGCCCTTCCTTGAGCTTGTTCAGGAAGTCTTCGATCTCCGTCGCGCAAGTCGCGTTGATATGCGTGATGAGCACCGAAATGAGCGCCGCGCCGAGATTGCTGCGCGTGATCAGCAACTGGTTGCGCACGAGCGCGAGCAGCGGGCGCGCCGACATCCGGAACGGCGCGAGCGTAGGCGGAATCGGAATGATGCCGATCAGGTTGATCGCGAGGCTCAGGTAATCGAGCACCTTCCCGCCGCGCTTCTGGACGATCTCGGCAATATCGCCAAGCGCATCGATCGCCGCCATGATGTTGCCGACGATCGGCACCGCGCCGGCCACCGTCTTCACGTCTTCGAACGTGACGTGGTTGCCGCTGATCTTGCGCAGCCACGCATCGAAGCGATTGCCGCCCTGCGCCACGTCCTTCGGCGAAATGTCACTGAGCCAGGTGACGGCCTGTTCCTTCTCGGCGCCCGGCGGAAGCTGTTGTGCCATGTCGTTCTTCGTTCAAGTCACGATCTAGTTGTTCTTGGCGGTCATGCACCGCCCTCTCAGGATTTCAGCGGTCCGCCAAACCCGCTCGTCGGCAGCTTCATGCCGGTGGCAGCAGACGCCACCGTCGTGGCGCCCTTGCCCGCGATCCCGGCAACATCTGGCAGCGCACCCTGCAGTGCTCCGGATGCCGCATTCGCCACCGGTGCGGCCAGCGCCGCGAGCCCGCCCTGCCGCGCAACCTGCACCATCCCTGCCACCTGCTTCGCGGCGCTGCCCAGGCTCGAAGCCGTCTGCAAGGCAGACACCGCACCTGCGCCGCCCAGCGCACCTGCCGCCGCCGGCAACGCGGAGCTCGCGAGCCCGCCCAACGCCGCACCGGCACCACCTCCGTTCGCGAGCCCCATCGCAGCGGTCGCCGCCGCAGGCGCCATCCCCTGCAACTGGCTGGCAAGCTGCCCCGTCGCCGCGGCCCGTGCGGCCTCCGGCGACGGCTCGACCGGCTCTGCCGGCCACTTCGCTTGCTTGAAATAATTCGCAGGCTGATCCGACTCGCGCGGGTCCTTCCCGAACTCGACGCGCACCGCGCCAGGCGGCAGCCCACTCACGACCGTATAGCCGCCGTTATCGAGGGCGCCCTTCTTGAGCACCGCTCCGTTCACGTCTTTCACCGTGAACAACCCGCCCTTGACCGCCTCGCCGTTCACATACTTGTGGAACAACTCCAGTTGCCCCGGCTGATCCGGCCTTGGACTCGGCAACGGATACCCCATGCTCGCCGGCCCCGCGAACGTATGCGACGCGCCCTTCACATCGATGGCACCAGGTGCATGAACCTCGATATTCCCACCCTGGATCCGGATATACCCGCCGCCACTCGTCAGCAGAATCCCCTGATCGGCCGCGATCTCGATCTGCGCCGTCGCCGACACCACCTTCACCGCCTTCTGCGCGGTCACTTCGACGTTGTCAGACTGCGCCTGGATCTCCACCTTGCCCTTGCCGGCGAACAGCTTCATCCCCGCGTTCTGCGCGAACAGGCTCAGCTTCTGCCCGATGCTCCCGATCAGCGACTTGCCCGCGGCAACGTGTACGCTTTGCCCGCTCGCCACGTTCACGTGATCGTTCGCGACCACATGCACCGACTGCTGCGTCGACATCCCGATCCCCGACGGGCTGCCGAACAGCATCACCGGTTCCTTGAACGCGTTCGCGTTACCCGTGCCGCCGCCTGCCGTGCGCCCGCCGGATGCACTGCCCGATGCGCTGTCCTGCGTCGCGTCGGTGAACGCGCGCATCGTGTCCTGCGCATCCTTCAGGCTCTCTGCCTGATGCTGCTCGCTCACGCCCGACATCGCCTCGACGAGGCTCTCGCCGGTCACGAGCTGCTGCTGCGCCTCCTTCACGTCGAGCGGCTGGCTGTTCGCCGCCTTCGGGTGCGTCGTCACGTACAGGCCCTGGCTTGCCCGCACCGCGCCATACGCGTCGGAGCGCAGGTCGAAGCCGCTGCCGAGATACGACCCGCGCGAATTGCCGCTCTGGGCGATGATGTAGCCGAGATGCAGCAGACTGTTCGCACTGCTGCTCATCAGCTGTACGCGGTTCTGCCCGGTCGCGTCGTCCATCACGAGCTGGTTGTAGCCGCCGCCCGAATACTCTTTCGACCGATACCCGGACAGGATCCCGTCGGTATGCCACTGCGGCTGGTTCGCGCCGTTGTACACACGCCCGACCGCGAGCGGCCGGTCGCAGTCGCCGCCGACGTAGTCGATCAGCACTTCCTCGCCGATGCGCGGCACATGCACGCCGCCATAGCCGCCGCCCGTATCCGACTGTACGACGCGCACCCAGCACGATGCGTTCTCGTCGCCCGGGTTCATCCGGTCCCACACGAACTGCACGCGAATCCGGTTCAGTGTGTCGGTATAGACTTCCTCGCCCTGCGGCCCGACGACGATGGCGGTCTCGAGGTGCATCTCCGGCTTGTGATGCTCGAACGGGCTGCGATACGGCACGCTCACACGTTGCGCTTCGACTTCGACGAGATAGAAGCCGACTGAACCGTCATGGTGCGGCACGCGAAACGCGGGATCGGCGCCGTGGCCGTCCTGCACCTGCGCCAACGCTTCGCGCAGACTGTATGGAAAGTCCGCAGCGTCGCTCGCGACAGGCAGGTTGTTCTCGATCCACCACGCCACGTCGATCGCGGCGAACTCGCGCTGATCGGCTGGATCACGGTCATGTTCGGGATGATCGGCCAGCGTGAAACGCCGGCCGGCGTCGATCGCACGCACACCGCCCGTGCCATGGAACCGCTTCGCCTGCGACTCCCACTCTTCCATCTTGACCTTCGTCAGATGGTCGCCGCGCGTCTGGTCGAGATACGTGTACGCGCCCGTGTACTCGTAGACTTCGAGCTGATCGGGCAACTCGCCCTGGCCGGCCATCGTCGGCAGCGACGTGCCTTTCGGGTTCGACGGCTGCGAAGGATTCTTGTAGTCGAATGTCCGCGTCGATCGCGTGACGCTCTGCAGCGTGCGCGTGCCCGACCATTGCGTGAACGCGTCGGCTTCGCTGACCGTGCCGCTGCGATAGAAGCGTACGGTTTCCGGCGACAGCGGCGCGAAGGCTTGCAGGTTGTCGGTGATGACGAGCGTATGCGACTTGCCGTCGTCGGCCTGCTGCCATGCGCTGTAGAGCCCTTCGTTCTCCATCAGCCGATGCACGAATTGCCAGTCGGTATCGTGCTGTCGCGTGTACGAGCGGTTCGGCAGCGGTTTCGTCAGCGCGAAGCGGAAATGGCCCTGCGCCTGTGGATGCCGGTTCAGCACGTCGCTGATGATCTGTTCGACGGTCGTGTCGTTCCAGAGCCGCTGATCGCGACGGAACTTCAGGAAGTGGGTGAAATCGGCGAACGCGAGCTGATAGGTCGTGAGTCCGCCGTCGGCGCCCAATCGGCGCGCGGTATGCACGTACCCGTTGATCGGCCGGTAACCGAGATCCCCCTGCTGGATCCACAACGTGACGGGCTGTGCGATCAGCCTTTTTAGTTCCACATCGCTGTCGGTCGACAGCACGTCGAGCGTGAACTCGTACGCACGCCCGATACGCGAGCGACCGACTGCCCGCTGAACGGTCAGGACGTTTGCCCCCAGTGGCGTATCGAGCTTCAGCAACCGATCCTGCTGAAGCAATCCGCCGCGCAACGCGGCGATTGTGTTCTGCATGTTCATGAACGGCCTTTTTTTCTTTTGACGCGCCCTCGGATGGCGCTGGCATTCGATTTTGCTCGCGCGATTTTACAGACAAAATCTTGTACGAATCGAAAGATGGACTGATTTAAAAGCGTATTTTTCGAGCGCGATCGGACGCCCCACGTATCGGCCTCGCCGGTCGGCTGTCGCCTCAACCCGCACATGCCACGGCGATATTGCTGCTCTCCCCCGTGAAATCGATTTCAATCAGGGCCAATTCCGGTTTCGGCGCGGCACGGTTGCGAGTAGTGTCTACGTGCCTGTATTGCGGCCCGGCCATGCCCACCGGCGCCCGGCGCTCACCCCACACCACGCTGACCACTGGAGATCTGCGATGAAACGTTCGAAGTTCCTGCTGTCGGGCCTGCTGCTCGCGTCGGCCCTCGGCTTCACGGCCGTCGCCGCGCACGCGGACGACCTGCTCGATTCGGTCAAGAAAGCCGGCGTGCTGCGCGTCGGCCTCGAAGGCACGTATCCGCCGTTCAACTCGCGCGGCACGTCGGGCCAGCTCGAGGGTTTCGACGTCGACGTTGCGAATGCCGTCGCCGGCAAGCTCGGCGTGAAGACGCAGTTCATCCCGACCGAATGGAGCGGCATCATCGCGGGCCTGCAGGCCGGCAAGTTCGACGTGATCGTCAACCAGGTCACGATCACGCCGCAGCGCAAGGAAGTGCTCGACTTCAGCCAGCCGTACACGTACTCGGCCGCGCAGCTGATCCAGCGCAAGGACGACACGCGCAACTTCAAGTCGCTCGACGAATTCAAGGGCAAGAAGCTCGGCGTGACGCTCGGCACGAATTACGACCAGATGGCGCGCACCGTGCCGGGCATCGAGGTGCAGACGTATCCGGGCGCGCCGGAGAAGCTGCGCGACCTCGCCGCGGGCCGGATCGAGGCAACGCTCGACGATCGCCTGATGCTCCCGTACATGATCAAGACATCGAACCTGCCGCTGCGCGCGGGCGCGGTGCTGAACGGCGGCAAGCAGGAAATGGCGATCCCGTTCCGCAAGGGCAACCCGAAGTTCGAGAAGGCGGTCAACGACGCGCTCGATTCGCTGCGCAAGGACGGCACGCTGAAGAAGATCTCGATGCACTGGTTCGGCAGCGACGTGACCGTGCCGGTCGCGCAGTAAGCGGCCCGGCGCTTCAATGCGTCACGCCCTTCGCGTCGATGAAGGCGTGACGCTTCCCCTCAAGCCGCTTCGTCGAAGCGCGCCAGCAGCATCTGGCCGATCGGTGTCAGCGCGGGGCGCGCGGCCACGGCATTCATACGCATCTGCGTATCGTCGACCAGCCGCTTCTCGACCAGCACGGCGAAGGCCGGATTCGACGGATCGACGCTGTCCGGCGCACGTGCAACGCGCAACAGCATCGAGAATTCATGCGGACTCAGCATGGTCCCTGTCTCCTGATCGTCCGCGATCCGGTTCGAACCGGCGTCGATCGTATTTTTGAATGGAATGGCGCGATGCGTGACCGCTGCGCCGCCGGGAGCGAGATCCCGGTCGGCCCGCTTGCGACGCGGGCACGTCGTCGCGAGCGGGTTGCGCACGTTCCCGACCGGCGGTGCCGCCGCGACGGGAACGTGCAACGTTATGGGCGCACCGTGACGTGACCGTGACAGGAAAGCGGGGCGCAAGCCGGTGCGCGTCACACGCCGTTTCGGTTCAATGCCCCGACGATTGACAAAGACGGACCGCATCGCATGCCTGGCCGCCGGTTACCTGCTCGCCGGCCGCTTCGCGCCCTTCATCGCGAATCGACCGAATACGGGAAACCCGCACGCCCCGATCCGCTCGCATGGCGCATGCAGCGCACGATCACGTTCACCGCGCGCCCGAGCGCTATCCCGACGAGCACACCCCATACCGCGGACGACTGCATCGCGAAGCCGCCCGTCGCCGCTCACGGCGCGTGCACGGCGAGCGCGGCCGTTTCCGTCGAGACGAACAGCGGAAGATGCTGCCGGTCAGTCGTGCGTATGCGGGGTTGTTCAGGCAGATGTGATGCAGATCGTGCGGGGATGCCCGCTCAGTCGACCAACCGACAATCGGTCCGGAAACGACGAAGGGCCGGGAGACAAAATCTCCCGGCCCTTCGTTCAATATGGTGCCGGCTGCAGGACTCGAACCCGCCACCTGATGATTACAAATCAACTGCTCTACCAGATGAGCTAAGCCGGCGTAGCGCGAGATTCTACCTCATTTCACGATCTTGAGGCGAGGTCTGCTGCCACCTTTTGAACCGTCGCCATCGCCGTCGGTTTTCGGCGGCTCGTCCGCGCCTTCGGAGGGTTCCTCGTTCGCGCCGCTGTCGGCCACCGGCGTCAACGCAGCAGGCGACTCGTCGCGCTGCACATCGTCGGCCTGCGCCGCATCTTCGTCGAACGCACCCGAATCCGCACCTTCGCCCGCGACCGCATCGACCTGGAACGCCATGCCCTGCCCGTTCTCGCGCGCATAGATCGCGAGCACGTTGGCCACCGGAATCTCGATCTTGTGCGCCTTTCCGGAGAACCGGGCCGTGAACTCGATCCACTCGTTGCCCATCTGCAACTGGCTCGTCGCCTCGAAGCTGATGTTGAGCACGATCTCGCCGTCACGCACGAACTGACGCGGCACGCGCGTCGAATTGTCGACCCTCACCGCGATATGCGGCGTGTAACCGTTATCGGTGCACCACTCGTACAGCGCGCGCAGCAGATAAGGCTTCGTTGAAATCTCTTGCATCACAATCCTCGAACCCGGAGCGGGGGCGCGGCACGCCGCGCCGCCCTCTCCGTCATGCCCTCATTGCATCATCAACGACGCATGACCTTTTCGGACGGCGTCAGTGCTTCGATGTAGGCCGGACGGCTGAAGATCCGCTCGGCGTACTTCATCAGCGGCGCCGCGTTCTTCGACAGCTCGATGCCATAGTGATCCAGACGCCACAGCAGCGGTGCGATCGCGACGTCGAGCATCGAGAATTCCTCGCCGAGCATGTACTTGTTCTTCACGAAGATCGGCGCGAGCTGCGTCAGGCGATCGCGGATCGCGAGGCGTGCCTTCTCGTGATTCTTCTCCGCTGCCTTGCCCTTCTCGTTCTCGAGCGTGCTGACGTGGACGAACAGCTCCTTCTCGAAGTTGAGCAGGAACAGGCGTGCACGTGCGCGCTGCACGGGGTCGGCCGGCATCAGTTGCGGATGCGGGAAGCGCTCGTCGATGTACTCGTTGATGATGTTCGATTCGTACAGGATCAGGTCGCGCTCGACCAGGATCGGCACCTGACCGTACGGGTTCATCACCGAAATGTCTTCCGGCTTGTTGAACAGGTCGACGTCACGGATTTCGAAGTCCATGCCCTTCTCGAACAGCACCAGCCGGCAACGCTGGGAGAACGGGCAAGTTGTGCCGGAATACAGAACCATCATGTTTGCGTTTCCTCAAAAAAGCCGAGGGCCGGCACGTGGCGATCCCCTCGCGGGTTCCACCTTGCGCCGGCCCCACGCCGGTCAGGCGTGATTACTTGATATCTTTCCAGTACGCGGCATTGAGCCGCCAGGCCAGGAAAGTCAGGACACCGAGAAAGATCAGCACCCATACGCCGAGGCGTTTGCGGGTCTGCTGCGCCGGCTCGGACATCCAGGTCATGTACGCCACCAGGTCGGCAACCGCAGCATCATAATCCACCGCGGACAGTGTCCCCGGCGTGACCTGCTGGAAGCCGACGAGCGTATGGACCTTCTCGCCCGTCTCCTCGTCCGTCTTGTCTTCGAATTTGGCGGTGCGCTGCCCCTGCAGCTGCCACAGGACATGGGGCATGCCGACGTTCTCGAACACCGCGTTGTTCCATCCGCTCGGCCGCGCATCGTCTCGGTAGAAGCTCCGCAGATACGTATACAGCCAGTCGCGGCCGCGCGCACGCTCCTCGACCGACAGGTCGGGCGGCGAAGTGCCGAGCCAGTTCTTCGCGTCTTCGGGCCGCATCGCGACGGACATCGTGTTGCCGACCTTGTCGGTCGTGAACAGGAGATTCTTTTCGATCTCCTTCTGGGATATGCCCAGATCCGTCAAACGGTTGTAGCGCATCAGGTTCGCGCTGTGGCAGTTCAGGCAATAGTTTACAAACAATTGCGCGCCATGCTGAAGCGAAACGAGATTTTCCGTGTTATCGGGCGCCCGGTCGAGCGGAAAATTACCTTCCGCCCGAACCGCCGGCGCCACCAGCAGCGCACACGCGGTCGCCCCGATCAGCGCGAGTGTCGAAAGCAGTTTCTTCATGTCGTTCTCTCCTCGCTCACGTTAATGGGGCTTGAAGCGCACCCGCTCCGGCGGCTGCTTGAACGTGCCAAGCGGCGTCCAGACGGGCATGCCGAGGAAGAACGCGAAGTAGATCAGCGCACAGCCCTGCGCGATCAGCGTCGCAACAGGCGATGGCGGCCGCGTGCCGAGGAACGCGAGGGTCAGGAACGCGGCGACGAAGATCCCGAGGAACACCTTGTGGAACAGCGGCCGGTAGCGGATCGACTTCACCGGGCTGCGGTCGAGCCACGGCAGGAAGAACAGCGTGATCACCGCCGAACCCATCACGACCACGCCCCAGAACTTCGACTCCGTCAGGTACATGAACACGACGATCGCCGCGGCCAGCACCGGCAGGCCGACCTTCCACTTGCCGCGCGCGCGGATCAGCGCGAGCACGCCGAGCAGCACGATCACGATCATCAGCACGATCTTGAACGGGTCGGTGGTCGCGCGCAGCATCGCGTAGAACGCGGTGAAGTACCAGACCGGCGCGATCTCGGGCGGCGTCTGCAGCGGGTTCGCCGGGACGAAGTTGTTCGCCTCGAGGAAGTAGCCGCCCATCTCCGGCGAGAAGAACACGATCAGCGCAAACACCATCAGGAACACGCACACGCCGAGGAAATCGTGCACCGAGTAGTACGGGTGGAACGGGATGCCGTCGAGCGGCACGCCGTTCTCGTCCTTCTTCGCCTTGATCTCGATGCCGTCCGGGTTGTTCGACCCCACTTCGTGCAGCGCGACGAGGTGCGCGATCACGAGGCCGACCAGCACGAGCGGAATCGCGATCACGTGGAACGCGAAGAAGCGGTTCAGCGTGACGTCCGACACGACGTAGTCGCCGCGAATCCACAGCGACAGGTCGGGGCCGACGAACGGGATTGCCGAGAACAGGTTCACGATCACCTGCGCGCCCCAGAACGACATCTGGCCCCACGGCAGCAGGTAGCCGAAGAACGCCTCGGCCATCAGGCACAGGAAGATCGCGCAGCCGAAGATCCACACGAGTTCGCGCGGCTTGCGGTACGACCCGTACAGCAGCCCGCGGAACATGTGCAGGTAGACGACCACGAAGAACATCGACGCGCCCGTGGAGTGCAGGTAGCGGATCAGCCAGCCCCACGGCACCTCGCGCATGATGTACTCGACCGACGCGAACGCGAGCGTCGAGTCGGGCTTGTAGTTCATCGTCAGGAAGATGCCCGTGACGATCTGGTTGACGAGCACCAGCAGAGCAAGGGAGCCGAAGAAGTACCAGAAGTTGAAGTTCTTCGGCGCGTAGTACTCGGAAACGTGCTTCTTCCAGGTGGACGTGAGCGGGAAGCGCTGGTCGATCCAGCCGGTGAGACCTGTCGTGGAGACTTCCTTGTTGTCGGCCATCACGCTTCTCCTTTCTCGTCCTTGCCGATCACGAGGGTCGATGCCGACGTGAACATGTAGGGCGGGATGTCGAGATTCTGAGGCGCCGGCTTGTTCTTGAACACGCGGCCGGCGAGGTCGTAGGTCGAACCATGGCACGGGCAGAGGAAACCGCCCGGCCAGTCGTCCGGCAGGTTCGGCTGCGGACCCGGCGTGAAGCGTTGGCTTGGCGTGCAGCCGAGGTGCGTACACACGGCCATCACGACGAGAATGTTCTTGCGATCGGCCCGCGAGCGATATTCGTTCGCGCAATACGCGGGCAACGGCATCGTATAGGGCTTTTCGCTGGTCGGGTCGGCCACTTCCTTGTCGGCCTTGACCACATCGGCCAGCATCGCGTCGGTGCGGTTCAGGATCCACACCGGCTTGCCGCGCCACGGCACGGTGACCATTTCACCGGGCTTCAGCCCGCTGATGTCCACTTCGACCGGTGCACCGGCCGCTTTCGCTTTCGCGGACGGCGCAAGCGACGCCGCGAAAGGTATGACGGTGGCTACGCCTCCCACGCCACCTGCTACGGATGTCGCAATCAGCCAGGTACGGCGGCCGCTGTCGACGCGTTTCTCTTCCTTGTCTCGCATCACACGCCCCACTTCTGAGTTGGATTTTCCGTCACGACTTTCCATTCCGCCGCTAGTTTGCTCGAATGGAGTCGCCATTTACAAGGCCCGGAGATGAAAATCCCTTCGAAGTGATTGATAGTTAAGGGTTTTCCCCCACTATCGGAGCGATTAAATCATTTCACTTTTAAGCATCCGCTACATTGTGAAATTTCGATGCGCTGCCGCAAATCCGGCATTCAGACCGGGTTATGGATATCGATAAAAAGGTGTTCGATATCGAATTCTTCGGACAAGTGGGCGCCAAGTGCCTGGATTCCGTAGCGCTCGGTCGCATGGTGCCCTGCCGCAACGAACGCGACACCGCTCTCGGCGGCCGTGTGCGTCACGTATTCGGACACCTCGCCGGTCAGGAACACGTCCGCGCCGGCATCGATCGCCGCGTCGAAATAGCTTTGCGCGGCGCCGGTGCACCACGCGATGCGGCGCAGCTGCATGTCCGGATCGCCGAGCACGAGCGGCGTGCGGCCGAGCGTGCGCTCGACCTTCGCGACGAAGTGCTCGAGCGTGACGGGCATCGGCAGCG
Source organism: Burkholderia sp. Ac-20344 (assembly GCF_017104975.1). Lineage (NCBI taxonomy): Bacteria > Pseudomonadati > Pseudomonadota > Betaproteobacteria > Burkholderiales > Burkholderiaceae > Burkholderia > Burkholderia sp. Ac-20344. Next base: position 20,982 of record NZ_JAAGPP010000045.1, on the reverse strand, counting down.
TCGCCATCCAGCCGAGGTCGCCTTCGCCGAAACGCTGCTCGCCGATCAGCCCGAGCCGCTCGCCGAGCTGCGCGTTGTTGCCGAATTCGGGATGCGCGTCGAGCGGCAGGTGAAACGCGAACAGGTTCAGGTCGTTCGCGAGCAGCAGCTTCAGGCGCTGGTACTTGCGGCCCGTGATCTGCGGCGGCTCGTTGCGCCAGAAATAGCCGTGGTGGACGAGCACGGCATCTGCCCCCCATTCGAGCGCGGCTTCGAGAAATGCGACCGAGGCCGTCACGCCGGTGGCGATCTTCTCGATCTTGCGGCGCCCCTCGACCTGGAGGCCATTCGGGCAATAGTCCTTGAAGCGCGCGGTTTCAAGGGTATTGTTCAAGTACAATTCAAGTTCGATCCGATCCATATAAACCTCTAATCCATTCAGATGCTTAGACGCTTCTGGCTGTTCTTCGCGCAGGCGGTTACCGTGCTGCTCGCGCTGATGTTCATCGTCGTGACGCTCAAGCCGCAATGGCTGCAACGGCAAGGACAGCTCGGCAAGCAGCTCGCCACGCCGATCGTCGCGCTGCGGGAAGTCGCGCCGGGCATCGGCGGCGCGCCGGCGACCACGTCGTACGCCGAAGCCGCGCAGAAGGCGATGCCGGCCGTCGTCAACGTGTTCTCCAGCAAGGACGGCTCGCTGCCGCCCGACCCGCGCGCAAAAGATCCGCTGTTCCGCTACTTCTTCGGCGACCGCAACGCCCGCAAGCAGCAGGACGAACCGGCCGCGAACCTTGGCTCGGGCGTCATCGTGAGCCCTGAAGGTTACATTCTAACGAACCAGCACGTCGTGGACGGCGCCGACCAGATCGAAGTCGCGCTCGCCGACGGCCGCACCGCCACCGCGAAGGTGATCGGCATCGATCCCGAAACCGATCTCGCCGTACTGAAGATCAACATGACGAACCTGCCGACGATCACGCTCGGCCGCTCCGACCAGTCGCGGGTCGGCGACGTCGTGCTCGCGATCGGCAACCCGTTCGGCGTCGGCCAGACCGTCACGATGGGGATCATCAGCGCGCTGGGCCGCAACCACCTTGGCATCAACACGTTCGAGAACTTCATCCAGACCGACGCGCCGATCAACCCCGGCAACTCGGGCGGCGCGCTGGTCGACGTGAACGGCAACCTGCTCGGCATCAACACCGCGATCTACTCGCGCTCGGGCGGCTCGCTCGGCATCGGCTTCGCGATTCCCGTGTCGACCGCACGCACGGTGCTCGAAAGTATCATCACGACGGGCTCGGTCACGCGCGGCTGGATCGGCGTCGAGCCGCAGGACGTCACGCCGGAGATCGCCGAGTCGTTCGGGCTGTCGCAGAAATCGGGGGCGATCGTCGCCGGCGTGCTGCAGGGCGGCCCGGCCGACAAGGCCGGCATCAAGCCGGGCGATATCCTGGTCTCGGTCAACGGCGACGAGATCACCGACACCACGAAGCTGCTGAACACCGTCGCGCAGATCAAGCCGGGCACGCCGACCAAGGTGCACGTCGTGCGCAAGGGCAAGGAGCTCGATGTGAGCGTCGTGATCGGCAAGCGCCCGCCGCCGCCGAAGCAGACGCTCGACGAGCAGGACAGCGACACCGAATGACGTGCAGGCGTCCGGCACGCAGCCGCGTGCCGGACACCGTCGAAAATGACAAAGGGCAGCCGATTTGGCTGCCCTTTTGCTTTGCATCGAAAACCCTTCGTTGCCGGGAAGGTGGCCTCGCCACCCGCTTTCCGGCCGACTACGCCACCGCGCCGCTCAGGTGCGGCCGGAAGAGCGGCCGCCGCGCGCCGCCCGGCGCGCTGCCGTCAGCTGGCGGCTTCGCCGTTCTCCGCCTCGCCTTCCTCGGCCGGCTTCTTCGGCACGAAGAACCGCGCAGCCAGCAGCCCGATCTCGAACAGCACGACCAGCGGCAACGCGAGCATCAGTTGCGAGAACACGTCCGGCGGCGTGACGACCGCCGCGACCACGAACGCGCCGACGATCACGTACGGCCGCATCTCCTTCAGCTTCTTCAGCGACAGCACGCCCATCCGGACGAGCAGCACGACGACGATCGGCACCTCGAACGTGACGCCGAACGCGATGAACATCCCGAGCACGAAGCTCAGGTAGTTGTCGATGTCGGTTGTCATTTCCGCCCCGAGCGGCGCGTTGTAGTGCGCCATCACGCGGAAGATCGTCGGGAACACGAGGAAGTACGCGAACGCCATCCCGCACAGGAACAGGAGGTAGCTGCTGCCGACGAGCGGTGCGACGAGCTTCTTCTCGTGCTGGTACAGCCCCGGCGCGACGAACGCCCAGATCTGGTACAGCACGATCGGCAGCGCGATCACGAGCGCGACGAGCATCGTGACCTTCATCGGCACGAAGAACGAGCCGGTGACGTCGGTGACGATCATCTTGCCGCCCTTCGGCAGGTTCTCCATCAGCGGCCGCGCGAGCAGCCGGAAGATGTCGGGCGCCCAGTAGACGAGCCCGAGGAACACGACGATCACGGCCGCCCCCGCGCGAATGATGCGATCGCGAAGCTCGACGAGATGGGAAATGAAGGTTTCTTCCGGGGCGTCGCCCGGGTTCTGCTGGGGGTCGCTCACGCCGGCCCTCGGTAGGATTGACGAGCGAGCATGCGCTCGACTCAGAAGAAGCGCGTCGGCCGGCGCAGGCTGGCCGGCCGGTGGCGCGCGACACGCGCGGCGCCCGACTGCACGTGCGTGCGGCGGGTGGTCGCGCGCTTGTACCAGACAGGCGCAGCCGCCTGCTTGACGCGCCAGTTGCGGCGCTTCGGCGCAAGCGCGGCCGTGCTGCTGCCGCGCCACGGCGCCGCCGCGGGGGTGTCGGAACCGTACGAACCGGCGTCGCCCGCCGCCTCGTTGAGACCACCGACCGCGGAATGCCACGTGTCGTTCAGTTCCTTCTCGTGCTCACGCAGGTTGTCGTGAATCGTCGTCTCGACATTGCGTGCGGCCGATTCGAAATCCGTCTTCATCGTCCGCAGCGCGTCGAGCTCGATTTCGCGCGAGACCTCGGCCTTCACGTCGTTGATGTACCGCTGCGCGCGGCCGAACAGCGCACCTGCCGTACGCGCGACGCGCGGCAGGCGCTCGGGGCCGAGCACCACGAGCGCGACGACGCCGATCAGCGCCATCTTGGAAAGACCGAGATCCAGCATCGAGAATGCCTGTCAGCGTGCCGGCGTTACGCCTTGTTCGAGTCGGAACGCGTCGTTTCCTTCGCGTCGACGTCGACCGAGCCCGAGCGCGGCAGTTGCTGCGCGTCAGCCGGCGTTTCACCTTCCTTCATGCCGTCCTTGAAGCCCTTCACCGCGCTGCCGAGATCGTTGCCGATGTTGCGCAGCTTCTTCGTACCGAAAACCAGCGCGACGATCAGCAGCACGATCAGCCAGTGCCAAATGCTCAATCCACCCATGATGAAACCTCTCCTCAACCACGCCGCGATGCGGCGCAAATCGCCGGCAACGCGCCGGCTTCGACTATCGATGCGGGGAAACGCCCCGCGCCGTCAACCCATCCGCTGCCAAGGGCGCGGGCCGGCCAGGATATGCGCGTGCAGGTGGTAGACCTCCTGCCCGCCGCCCGGGCCCGTGTTGATCACCGTACGGAAACCTGTTTCGCCGCCGGTATACGCGATGCCGAGCTGGTCGGCGAGACGCGACACGAGCAGCATCAGCCGGCCGAGCATCGGCGCATCGGCGTCGCTCGCCGCCGACAGCGTCGGCAGATGCTGGCGCGGAATCACCAGCACGTGCGTCTCGGCCGCCGGGCGGATGTCGCGGAACGCGACGAATTCGTCGTCCTCGTGCACCTTCGTGCTCGGGATCTCGCCCGCCGCGATCTTGCAGAACAGGCAATTCGGATCGTGACTCATGTTGCTCCTGCAGACGCCCGCGCGCGGCCGGTCAGAACCAGGCCTGCGGATCGAGCGACTTGTTGTCGTTCAGGTACAGCCAACCCTTGATGATACGGTACAGCGTCCAGATCCATGTGACAAACATGATGACAAATCCGACCACCACGAACATCAGCGCAAAGCCGATCACGTAGGCGATCAGTGCGCGCCAGAACGTGCGGATCTGCCACTCGAAGTGAGCGGCATACGGCGTACCGGCCACATCGTCGCGCTTCACGTAGTTGATGATGATCGCGATGATGCCCGTGACGCCGCCCGTCAGCCAATGAAACGCATAGAGGCCGTAGAGCACGTGAGTCAGCGTGCGCAGCCCGTTCAGGCGTTCGGCGTCCGCGCCGCCCGGCACCGACGGCGGCGGAAACTGGCTTGGCGTATCGGTCATGATGCTACCCCCGTTAGATGACAATTCTTACAGCTTACCGCACTGTGGCCATCCCGCGACAAGGGCCTGTCACCCGCCGTTTTCCTCGCGCTCGCGACGCTTGCGCAGCGCCTTCTCCTCGATACCCGACAGTCCTTCGCGACGCTCGAGCTCGGCGATCACGTCGGCCGGGCTCAGGTCGAAATGCGACAGCATCACGAGGCAGTGGAACCACAGGTCGGCCACCTCGCCGACGAGCTCGGTCGGCGCGCCGCCCTGGCGCACGTCCTTCGCGGCCAGCACGACTTCCGTCGCCTCTTCGCCGATCTTCTTCAGCACCGCATCGTCGCCCTTGTGGAACAGGCGCGAGACGTACGATTGATCAGGGTCGCCGCCCTTGCGGCTATCGATCACGGCAGCAAGGCGCAGCAGCGTGTCTTCGGTCGATTGCGTCATTTGTAGATGTGTTCGGGATCTTTCAGCACCGGTTCGACCGCGACCCAGTCGCCGCTGTCGACGGTGCCTTCGAATTTTTGGAAGAAGCACGAATGCCGGCCGGTGTGGCACGCGATGCCCGACACCTGCTCGACCTTCAGCAAAACGACGTCCTCGTCGCAGTCGAGCCGCACCTCGTGCACGTGCTGCACGTGGCCCGACTCCTCGCCCTTGAACCACAGGCGCTTGCGCGAGCGAGAATAATAGACCGCGCGCTGCGTCTCGATCGTCTTCGCCAGCGCCTCGCGGTTCATCCACGCGAACATCAGCACGTCGTTCGTCGACGCTTCCTGCGCGATCACCGGCACGAGGCCGTTGTCGTCCCAGCGGACCTTGTCGAGCCACGCGGGCAATGCATTCGTTTCCGTATTCATCACAGCCTCACCGGGATGCCCTGGTCGGCCATGAAGCGTTTCGCCTCGCCGACCGTGTGCTCGCCGTAGTGGAAGATGCTCGCGGCCAGCACCGCGTCGGCGCGGCCGTCCTTGATGCCGTCGGCCAGGTGCTGCAGCGAGCCGACACCGCCCGACGCGATCACCGGCACCGGCACCGCGTCCGACACGCCGCGCGTGAGCGCGAGGTCGAAGCCTGACTTGGTGCCGTCACGATCCATGCTCGTGAGCAGGATCTCGCCCGCGCCGAGCTCGGCCATCTTGCGCGCCCATTCGATCGCGTCGAGGCCCGTGTTCTTGCGGCCGCCGTGCGTGAAGACTTCCCAGCGCGGCGTCTCGCCGTCGGCCGACACGCGCTTCGCGTCGATCGCGACGACGATGCACTGCGAGCCGTACTTGTCGGCCGCGTCGCGCACGAGCTGCGGGTTGGCGACCGCCGACGAATTCATGCTGACCTTGTCCGCGCCCGCGTTCAGCAGGCGCCGCACGTCCTCGACGGCGCGCACGCCGCCGCCGACGGTCAGCGGAATGAAGACCTGCGACGCGACGGCTTCGATGATCGGCAGGATCAGGTCGCGCTGGTCGGACGTCGCGGTGATGTCGAGGAACGTCAGTTCGTCGGCGCCCTGGTCGTCGTAGCGGCGGGCGATCTCGACGGGATCGCCGGCGTCGCGCAGCTCGACGAAATTGACGCCCTTGACGACACGCCCGGCAGTCACGTCCAGGCAGGGGATGATGCGTTTAGCTAGAGCCATGATGATGCGCCAAATGCCGCGCTGGGACGGCCGGTTGCGGAAAGCCTCGCGCGAGGCTTCCGGTCGGGGCTGCCTGCTGGCAGCCCCGGCGAACGGGACAACCGCGCTTACGCGTTGTCGAGTTCGCCGTTCAGTTCGTCCGCGCGCTTTTGCGCGGCCGCGAAATCGAGATCGCCGGAGTAGATCGCGCGGCCGCAGATCACGCCTTCGACGCCCTGCTCTTCCACTTCGCACAGGTTCTCGATGTCCGTGAGGTTCGACAGGCCGCCGCTGGCGATCACCGGGATGCCGACCGCCTGCGCGAGCTTCACGGTCGCCTCGATGTTGATGCCCTGCAGCATCCCGTCGCGGCCGATGTCCGTGTAGACGATCGATTCGACGCCGTAGTCCTCGAACTTCTGCGCGAGATCGATCACTTCGTGGCCCGTCAGCTTGCTCCAGCCGTCGGTCGCGACCTTGCCGTCCTTCGCGTCCAGCCCGACGATGATGTTGCCGGCGAACGCGGTGCACGCGTCCTGCAGGAAGCCCGGATCCTTCACGGCCGCCGTGCCGATGATCACGTAGGACAGGCCGGCGTCGAGGTATTTCTCGATCGTCTCGAGGCTGCGGATGCCGCCGCCGAGCTGTACGGGGATTTCATCGCCGACTTCTTCGAGGATCGCCTCGATGGCCTCGAGGTTTTTCGGTTTGCCAGCGAATGCGCCGTTCAGGTCGACCAGATGGAGCCGCCGGGCGCCGAGATCGACCCACTTGCGGGCCATCGCCGCCGGGTCCTCGGAGAAAATCGTGGCCTGGTCCATATCGCCCTGTTTGAGGCGCACACACTGACCGTCTTTGAGATCGATGGCCGGAATCAGCAACATAGCAATCGGGTGTCGTCGTGGAAAAAGAAAAGAATCCGGCGCGTACCGGCCAATCCGGTACCGCGCCGCCTCGCTAGTTTAGTACAACTCTTTCGGCGCTTTGGCGCTCGCGCCGCGTGCGACGGGCCCTTCCGGCCCGCCGACTGTGGCACGCACGCGACGTTCACGGTTTCCAGTGTACGAAGTTGCGATACAGACGCAACCCGACCTCCGCGCTTTTCTCGGGGTGGAATTGGGTCGCGAAGAGATTGTCCCGCGCGACCGCGGACGTAAACGGCGCGCCGTAGGCCGTTTCGCCAACCGTATGCGCCGGGTTGTCCGGCGTCACGTAATAGCTGTGCACGAAGTAGAAATACGCGTCGTCGGGCACGCCGTCCCACAGCGGGTGCGGCTGCGACTGGCGCACGCGGTTCCAGCCCATCTGCGGCACCTTGAAGCGCGAGCCGTCGTCCTGCAGGCGGCCTTCGAGCTCGAAACGCACGACCTTGCCGGGCAACAGGCCGAGGCCCTTCGTGTCGCCCTCCGCGCTCCAGTCGAACAGCATCTGCTCGCCGACGCACACGCCGAGCAGCGGCTTCGTGCGCGAGGCCTCGATCACGGCCTCCTGCAGGCCCGATTCGCCCAGGGAGCGCATGCAGTCGGGCATCGCGCCCTGGCCGGGCAGCACGACACGGTCGGCCGCGCGGATCGCAGCCGGCGTGTCGACGATCGCCACGTCGGCGGCCGGTTCGGCCTTCTTGAGCGCCTGCGCGACCGAGCGCAGGTTGCCCATCCCATAATCCACAATCGCAATCGAAGTTTTCATCTCAGTGCAGGCAGTAGCGCCCTCAGTCCATTGACGATGAATTCCACCGCCAGCGCCGACAGCATCAGACCCATCAGCCGCGTGGCGATGTTGATGCCCGTGCGGCCGATCCAGTTCGCGATCGGCTCGGCGAGCCGCATCGCGACGAAACACAGAAAAGCCAGGGCCGCGCCGATCGCGACCAGCCCGGCCCGCTCATACCAGTGATGCGAGTTCGCCGCATAGATGATCACCGTGCTGATCGAGCCGGGGCCCGTCAACAGCGGAATCGCCAGCGGCACGACCGCGATGTTGTCCTTCAGCTCGGCCTCGTGGCGCTCCTCCGGCGTCGATCGCGTGTTGCCGATCTGCGCGTTCAGCATGTTGATCGCCATCAGCAGCATGATGATCCCGCCGCCCACTTCGAGCGACCCGACCGAAATGCCGAAGAAGTCGATGATCCGCTGCCCGAGCAGCGTCGTTACCGCGATCACGCAGAACACCGACACCGATGCGATCCGGATCGTGCGCCGCCGCTCGGCATCCGTCTGCTGCGCCGTCAGGCTCAGGAAGAACGGCACCGCGCCGATCGGGTTGATCAGCGCCAGCAGCGAAATGAACGATTTGAGCAGATCCATCGCAAGCCGGCGCCGCGCGCCGAAGCCGTGAGGTTGTCCTTGGTGCTCCGTCCGGTCAGTTCGGGTTCAGAGGCTGCCCTTCGTCGACGGGATCTGCCCCGCCGCACGCTCGTCCAGCTCCACCGCCGCGCGCAGCGCACGGCCGAAGGCCTTGAACACGGTCTCGAGCTGATGGTGCGCGTTGATCCCGCGCAGGTTGTCGATGTGCAGCGTGACGCCCGCGTGGTTCACGAAACCGCGGAAGAATTCGATCGACAGGTCGACGTCGAACGTGCCGATCCGCGCCCGCGTGAACGGCACGTGGAATTCGAGGCCCGGCCGACCCGAAAAATCGATCACGACGCGCGACAGCGCCTCGTCGAGCGGCACGTACGAATGGCCATAGCGGCGGATGCCCTTGCGGTCGCCGATCGCCTTCGCGACCGCCTGCCCGAGCGTGATGCCGACATCCTCGACCGTGTGGTGATCGTCGATATGCGTATCGCCATGCGCTTCAACCTCGAGATCGACCAGACCGTGTCGAGCGATCTGGTCGAGCATATGGTCGAGGAACGGCACGCCGGTAGCCAGCTTCTGCTGGCCCGTGCCGTCGAGATTGAGCTTCACACGGATCTGCGTTTCGCTGGTATTGCGAACGACTTCCGCCACACGCATGGCAATTCCTTGACTGAGTCGATGTAAATGGGGATTGATCGTTCGCGCTGCGGCACCCAGAGGTCAACCGGGCAGCGCGAGTTTCAAAGCGGCCAGCAGGTGCGCGTTTTCGTCGGGAGAACCGACGGTCAGCCGCACGCATTCAGCCAGCAACGGATGCATTTTACTCACGTTTTTGACCAACACCCGCTCGGTGAGCAGCGCGTCGAACACGGCGGCCGCGTCCGGCACCCGCACCAGCAGGAAATTGCCGGCGCTCGGGAACACCGTCGCGCCCGGCAGCGCGGCCACTTCCTGCGCGAGACGCGTGCGTTCCGCACGCAGATCGGCCGCCTGCGCGTCGAGCACGTCGAGGTGGTCGAGCAGGAAATCGGCGGTCGCCTGGGTCAGCACGTTGATGTTATACGGCGGGCGCACCTTGTCGAATTCGGTCAGCCACGCGGGCGAACCGACGAGATAGCCGAGGCGGATGCCCGCGAGGCCGAGCTTCGACACCGTACGCATCACGACGACGTTGTCGAATTCGGCGGCGCGCGGCAGCCACGAGCGAACGGCGAACGGCTGGTACGCCTCGTCGATCACGATCAGGCTGTGCCGCGCGGCCGCGACGATCCGTTCGATGTCGGCATCGTCGTACAGCGTGCCGGTCGGGTTGTTCGGGTACGCGAGATAGACGATCGCCGGACGATGCTCGGCGATCGCCGCGAGCATCGCGTCGACATCGAGCGCCAGGTCGGCCTTCAGCGGCACGCCGACGAATTCGAGTTGCGCGAGCTTCGCAGATAGTTCGTACATCACGAAGCCCGGCACCGGCGCGAGCACCTTTGCGCCCGGCTTCGCGCAGGCGACCGACATCATGCTGATGATTTCGTCCGAGCCATTGCCGAGCAGCACGTCGCATCCTGCCGGCACGCCCATCGCGTGGCGCAGCTTGTCGAGCAGCGCGGCCGGGCGCGGCGCCGGGTAGCGGTTCAGCGCGACCTGCGCGAGGCGCTCGCCGAGAGCCGCGGCGAGCGGTTCGGGCAGCGGGTACGGGTTCTCCATCGCGTCGAGCTTCACGAACCCGCTCGCGTCCGGCACCGGGTAGCTCGTCATCGCGAGCACGTCGCGGCGGATGATGTCTTGTGGCGTCGTCATGGTCTCAAGCCGGCGTGCGTCGCGCCGGCGTCAAATGATCGGCAAGGCGGCGGCCGCCGCCCTGCACTGGTGTCTCCAGCCCCGGCCTTCGGGGTGCCGGCCGGGCGGCACATCAGCGCCGGCCCCGGCCCCGCGCAGCGTGCGGTCAGTTCTTCATCCGGAACTCGGCGCTCTTCGCGTGCGCCTGCAGCCCCTCGCCGTACGCGAGCTCGGAGGCGATCTCGCCGAGCGTCTGCGCACCTTCGGCACTGACCTCGATCAGGCTCGAGCGCTTGATGAAGTCGTACACGCCGAGCGGCGACGAGAAGCGCGCGGTGCGCGACGTCGGCAGCACGTGGTTCGGGCCCGCGCAGTAGTCGCCGAGGCTCTCGCTCGTGTAGCGGCCGAGGAAGATCGCGCCCGCATGGCGGATCTGCTGGCCCCATTGCTGCGGCTCCAGCGCGGAAATTTCCAGGTGCTCGGGCGCGATGTCGTTCGCGATCCGGCAGGCCTCGGCCATGTCGCGCACCTTGATCAGCGCGCCGCGGCCTTCGAGCGACGCACGGATCACGTCCCGGCGCGGCATCGACGGCAGCAGCTCGTCGATCGCCTTTTCGACGCGCTCGAGGAACGCACCGTCCGGGCACAGCAGGATCGACTGCGCGAGTTCGTCGTGCTCGGCCTGCGAGAACAGGTCCATCGCAACCCAGTTCGGATCGGTCGTGCCGTCGCACAGCACGAGGATTTCCGACGGCCCGGCGATCATGTCGATGCCGACCGTGCCGAACACGCGGCGCTTCGCCGACGCGACGTACGCATTGCCGGGGCCGCAGATCTTGTCGACGGCCGGCACGGTCGCCGTGCCGTATGCGAGCGCGCCGACCGCCTGCGCACCGCCGATCGTGAACACGCGATCGACGCCGCCGAGCAGCGCCGCGGCGAGCACGAGGTCGTTCTTCACGCCGTCCGGCGTCGGCACGACCATCACGATCTCGCCGACGCCCGCGACGCGCGCGGGAATCGCGTTCATCAGCACCGACGACGGATACGCGGCCTTGCCGCCCGGCACGTACAGGCCGACGCGGTCGAGCGGCGTGATCTTCTGGCCGAGCACCGTGCCGTCCGCTTCCGTGTATTGCCAGCTATGCGTGCCGCACTCGATCTTCTGCTTCTCGTGGTACGCGCGCACCCGTGCAGCCGCCGCTTCCAGTGCCGCGCGCGCCTTCGGCGCGAGGCCGTCCAGCGCCGTCTGCAGCGCGTCCTGCGGCAGCTCCAGCGCGGCGACGCTGTTCGCGCTCAACCGGTCGAAGCGGTTCGTGTACTCGAGCACCGCGGCGTCGCCGCGCGACTTCACGTCGGCGAGGATCTGCGCGACCGATTGCTCGATCGCCGCGTCTTCGCTCGCCTCGAATGCGAGCAGCGCGCGCAGCTCGGCGCCGAAGCCTTCGCTCGTCGAATCGAGCTTGCGGATGGTGATGGACATGGGAGTTCCGTTACGGTGATGCGCTCAACCGCCATTCTGCGACGCGCGTTCGAACGCGTCGAGGATCGGCTTGAGCGCCGTGCGCTTCAACTTCAGCGCAGCCTGGTTCACGACGAGGCGCGACGAGATCGCCATGATCTCCTCGACCTCGACCAGATTGTTCGCCTTCAGCGTGCCGCCCGAGCTGACGAGGTCGACGATCGCGTCGGCCAGCCCGACCAGCGGCGCCAGCTCCATCGAGCCGTACAGCTTGATCAGGTCGACGTGGACGCCCTTCGCGGCGAAGTGCTCGCGCGCCGTTTCGACGTACTTCGTCGCGACGCGCAGGCGCGCGCCCTGGCGCACCGCGTTCGCGTAGTCGAAGCCGGCCGGCACGGCCACCGACATCCGGCAGCGTGCAATGTTCAGATCGATCGGCTGGTACAGGCCCGAGCCGCCGTGCTCGACCAGCACGTCCTTGCCGGCCACGCCGAAATCGGCCGCGCCGTATTCGACATAGGTCGGCACGTCGCTCGCGCGCACGATGATCACGCGCAGGTTCGGATCGGTCGTCGGCAGGATCAGCTTGCGCGACGTTTCCGGATCCTCGGCCACCTGCACGCCGGCCGCGGCCAGCAGCGGCAGGGTTTCCTCGAAAATCCGGCCCTTCGACAGGGCGAGGGTCAGCGGCGCGGTCATGCTTGGCTCCCGGAAAGGCGGCGCACGTTCGCGCCGACGGCGGTCAGTTTGGCTTCCATGCGGTCGTAGCCGCGGTCCAGGTGATAGATGCGGTCGACGAGCGTTTCGCCGTCGGCACGCAGCCCGGCGATCACGAGGCTCGCCGACGCACGCAGGTCGGTCGCCATCACGTTTGCGCCCGACAGCTTCTCGACGCCCGTCACGAGCGCGGTGTTGCCGTCGATCGTGATGTTCGCGCCGAGCCGGTTCAGCTCCTGCACGTGCATGAAACGGTTCTCGAAAATGGTTTCGACGACCTGCGCGGTGCCCGTCGCGACCGTATTGAGGGCCATGAACTGCGCCTGCATGTCGGTCGGGAACGCCGGGTATTCCGACGTGCGGATCGTGACCGCCGACGGCCGGCGATCCATCTTCACGCGCAGCCAGCTGTCGCCTTCCTCGATCGACACGCCGGCTTCGCGCAACTTGTCGATCACCGCATCGAGGATGTGCGGGCGTACGCCCGTCAGCAACACGTCGCCGCCCGCCGCCGCGACCGCGCACAGGAACGTGCCGGCCTCGATGCGGTCGGGGATCACCGAATGGCGCGCGCCATGCAGCCGCTCGACGCCCTGGATCACCAGGCGATCGGTGCCGATGCCGTCGATTTTCGCGCCCATCGCGACCAGCAAGTGGGCGAGATCGCTCACTTCCGGCTCGCGCGCGGCGTTTTCGATCACCGTCTCGCCGTCGGCGAGCGTCGCGGCCATCAGCAGGTTTTCCGTGCCCGTCACCGTGATCATGTCGGTCACGATGCGCGCGCCCTTCAGGCGCTTGGCGCGGGCTTCGATGAAGCCGTGCTCGATGCTGATCTCGGCGCCCATCGCCTGCAGGCCCTTGATGTGCTGGTCGACCGGGCGCGCGCCGATCGCGCAGCCGCCCGGCAGCGACACCTTCGCCTCGCCGAAGCGCGCGAGCAGCGGCCCGAGCACGAGGATCGACGCGCGCATCGTCTTCACGAGCTCGTACGGCGCCACGAGGTTGTCGACGCGCGACGCGTCGAGCTGCACGCGGCAGCCGTCGGTCTCGCTCTTCACGCCCATCTGGTTCAGCACCTTCAGCGTGGTGCGCACGTCCTTCAGGTTCGGCACGTTGTCGAGATCGACCGGATCGGCGGTGAGCAGCCCCGCGCACAGGATCGGCAGCGCGGCATTCTTCGCGCCCGACACGACGATCTCGCCCGACAGGCGGCGGCCGCCTTCGATCACGAGCTTGTCCATCCCATGGCCATGCGCTTCCCCGTTGGCGGCCGGGTGTGCCGTGGCGACGCTCTGGACGGCGTCGCGCTCGTTGACGGTGACTTGCACTCAGTGAATTCCGGTTATGCGTTCTGCCATTCGGCGGGCGTCAGCGTCTTCATGCTGAGCGCGTGAATTTCCTGCTTCATGCGATCGCCGAGCGCCGCGTAGACGAGTTGGTGCCGCTGGATCGGCCGCTTGCCTTCGAAGGCCGCCGACACGATCGTCGCGAAGAAATGCTGGCCGTCGCCTTCGACTTCCAGATGCGTGCAGGCGAGACCGCCGGCGATGTATTGCTTGACCTGTTCGGGAGTCGGCAACATGGTGTAAGGCTCCTGTCGGCGCGCGCCGCCCTGGGGCGGCCGCGGCCTGTCGATATCAATGACGCAGTTTGTAGCCGGTCGCGAGCAGCCGCATCGCGATCAGCGCGAGCAGCACGAGGAAACCGGTGACGATCGCGAGGCTCGCGAACGGGTTGATGTCGGACGCGCCGAAGAACCCGAAACGGAAACCGTCGATCATGTAGAAAAACGGATTGAGACGCGAGATCTCGCGCCACACGGGCGGCAGCGAGTGCGTCGAATAGAACACGCCGGACAGGAATGTCAGCGGCATGATCAGGAAGTTCTGGAACGCGGCGAGCTGGTCGAACTTCTCGGCCCAGATCCCGGCGATCAGGCCGAGCGTGCCGAGGATCGCCGAGCCGAGCAGCGCGAACGCAATGATGAACAGCGGCGCCGCGAAATGCATCGGGACAGACCAGATCGTCACGACGAACACGCCCGCGCCGACCGCAAGCCCGCGCACCACGGACGCGAGCACGTACGCGCCGAAGATGTCGCGATACGACAGCGGCGGCAGCAGCACGAACACGAGGTTGCCGGTGATCTTCGACTGGATCAGCGACGACGAGCTGTTCGCGAACGCGTTCTGCAGCACGCTCATCATCACGAGACCCGGTACGAGAAAGCTCACGTACTCGACGCCCGGATACACCTCGACACGGCCCGACAGCGCATGCCCGAAGATCGTCAGGTACAGCAGCGCCGTCACGATCGGCGCGCACACTGTCTGGAACGACACCTTCCAGAAGCGCAGCAGTTCCTTGTAGAACAGCGTTTGAAAACCGCTTCCCGCTACTCGCCCGATAGCGCCGGGCTCAGGAGTTCGGTGGGAACGGGGGGGCTGCGCCCCCCCGAGCGAACGCAGTTCGCGTGGGGGTTGTTTACTCATGCCAATCCCTCGATCACCTCGGCCCCGTTCATCACCTGGACGAACACATCTTCGAGGTCGGCCTTGCGGACCTCGATTTCGTCGAACGTGCAGCCCGCCGCGCGGCATTGCGCGAGAATCCGCTCGACATCGTCGTAGCTCGACAGGCGCAGCAGGTGCTCGCCCGGCGCGCGGCCGGCCGGGTCGGACTCCAGCCCGCGCAGCTCGGACGGCAGCGCGCCGGTCGCGAGGCGCAGGTAGAGCTGCAGCCCGGCGAAGCGGCGCAGCAGCGCGTCGGTGCGGTCGAGCGCGACCACTTCGCCACGGCGCAGCATCGCGATGCGGTCGCACAGCGACTCGGCTTCCTCGAGGTAATGCGTGGTCAGCACGATCGTGTGGCCTTCGCGGTTCAGGCGCGAGATGAATTTCCACAGCGTCTGGCGCAATTCGACGTCGACGCCGGCGGTCGGTTCGTCGAGCACGATCACGGGCGGCCGGTGCACGAGCGCCTGCGCGACCAGCACGCGGCGCTTCATCCCGCCCGACAGCGCGCGCATGTTCGCGTCGGCCTTCTCGGTGAGGTCGAGATTGGCCATCACTTCGTCGATCCAGTCGTCGTTGCGGCGCAGCCCGAAATAGCCGGACTGGATCCGCAGCGTCTCGCGGACGGTGAAGAACGGATCGAACACGAGCTCCTGCGGCACGACGCCGAGCGCGCGACGCGCGCCACGGAAGTCCTTGACGACGTCGTGACCGCGCACCGAGATACTGCCTTCGTCGGCCCGGGCGAGCCCGGCGAGGATACTGATGAGCGTGGTCTTGCCTGCGCCGTTGGGGCCGAGCAGACCGAAAAACTCGCCTTCCTCGACCGACAGGCTGACGCCCTTGAGCGCCTGAAGCGACTTGTAGCGCTTCTTGACGTGACGGATTTCTATGGCTGACATGACTGTGCGCGACGCCAGGGCCGCGACGCCTATTCTGTGCTTGCTGCGAATGAAAATGGGGGCCGGACGCCGATTGGCTGCCCCGCAAAACGCTTGATTATAGGGCAAACCGGCTGGTGGAGCCGGCGCCGGAAGCACGCGGCCTGAAGCGTGCGCGCGCCGGCTGGCGCGGCAGGCTCCGGTCGGACAGGGTCAATGTCGCCCGGTGCCTTCGATGAGCGCGTCGACGCCGTAGGCGCGCGCGAGGCTGGCGAGCTTCGGGGGGAGATTGAGGATGTCGAGGGCCGCGCCGCGCGCTTTGGCGGCACGTTGCCATGCGAGCAGCACGGCGAGCGCGGACGAGTCGAACTGCGTCAGCGCCGCGCAATCGACGGCGGTCGCGCCCGCGCCGATGCGCGCAAGACCGTCCGCGAGCGCGGACTTCGCGCTCGCGACGGTCAGCGAGGAGCCGGCTTCGAAGCCGCTCACGACGCTTGCTTGCCGGCGGCAAGTTGCTGGTTGCGCTGCGTGAGGAACTGGATCAGGCCTTCCACGCCGCTTTGCTGGATCTTCTCGTTGAACTGCTGCTGGTACGTCTGGATCAGCCAGGCGCCGAGCACGTTCAGGTCATACACCCTCCAGCCGTTCGCCGTCTTGTACAGGCGGTAATCGATCTGGACCGGCTGGCCGTTGTTCATCGCGACCGTCTTGACCACGACATCGGTATCGGCCGGATCGGCGCGGAACGGCGGGTACTGGATCTGCTGGTCCGGCTTCAGCTGCGCCAGCGCGCCCGAGTACGTGCGGATCAGCAGCAGCTTGAACTGCTCCTGAACCTGCTGCTGCTGTTCGGCCGTCGCGGTGCGCCAGTTGCGGCCCATCGCGAGCTGCGTGGTACGACGGAAATCGGTGTACGGCAGGATGTCCTTGTTGACGATCGTAATGATGCGGTTGGTGTCGCCCTGCTTGATCGTCTGCTGTTTGACTTCGTCGAGCACCTGCTGCGTCGCGGTCTTGATCAGCGCCTGCGGGTTCGACTGGTCGACTTGCGCGTGGGCTGCGCTGCCGAACGAGAACAGCGCCGCGAAAACGGGGATCAGGAACAGTTTTTTCATCATGGTGACCTGCGTATGAGTCGATGCGTAGGTTGGAGCAGGTAGCTTACGCGCAAGTTCGCGCGCGCTACCGACTGAATCGTTTCCGGCTGTAACGAATGTAAATCCGTCAGTGCAGCCGGATGCTCGGGAGGCGGAACCCGCCCGGCGACGGCGGCGCCACCTGCATCGGCGGCACGTTCGTTTCGCTGGCCGGGTTCGGCGACTCGGCCGTGCCCGAAGCCGGTGCGGCCACCGCCGCGCCCGATGCGCCCGCCGGCGCCGTCGCACCACCCACTGCTGCCGCGCCCGCCGTACCGGCTGCGCCGGCTGCCGCCGGTGCCGCGCCGTCGTCCGGCAGGTCGTACTTCGGCAGCGCGTCGTTGCTCGACGTCGCGGCCGCCTCGCCACGCGCGTTGCTGATCAGCATCTGGCGGCGCTGCAGGTACGCGTTGCGCACGAACGAATACTTGTCGAGTGCCGCGGCATCCAGCACGTCGCCCGCGCCGAGCAGGTTCGCACGCGTGTTGACGAGGTTCACGCCGAACAGGCCCCAGCTCAGGCCGTCCGGTTTCACGTAGGTGAGCGGGTTGCCGACGTAGTCGACGCCGAGGCCTGCCGTGTCGCGCAGCGTGCTCGGGCCGAGCAGCGGCAGCACGAGGTACGGGCCCGACGGCATGCCGTAGCGGCCCATCGTGATCCCGAAGTCGGCCGTGTGCTTCGGCAGTTTCGCGATCGTCGCGACGTCGAACAGGCCGCCGACGCCGAACACCGTGTTGATCACGACGCGCATGATGTCGCCGACGCCATCCGCGATCCGCAGCTGCACGATGTTGTTCGCCGCGATGTAGACGTCGCCGATGTTCGAGAAGAAGTTCGTCACGCTGTCGCGCACCGGCTGCGGCACCACGTACTGGTAGCCCTTCGCGACCGGCTTCAGCGCATACGTGTCGACCGTGTCGTTGAACTTGTACATGGACCGGTTGAAGCCTTCGAGCGGATCGCCTTTGGTCGGCGTCTGCACGGTCGCGCAGCCGCTCAACGCGGCGACTGCCGCTACCGCCAGCGCGGCGTGCCTGATGCGGATCGTCTGCATGGTCATTCCCTCTTGTTTTCTCTCGTGTGGTTATTGGGCCGCCGAACCGGACGCAGCGGACACCGCCGATGCCGGCACCGCCACCGGCGCCGGCGCGGCCGGCGCACCGGCTGCCGGCTTCGCACCGCCCGCATCGGCGGCCTTGCTGTACAGGAACTGGCCGATCAGGTTCTCGAGCACGATCGCCGATTGCGTCATCGTGATCGTATCGCCCGCCTTCAGCATTTCGGTGTCGCCGCCCGGATCGAGGCCGATATATTGCTCGCCGAGCAGGCCCGACGTCAGGATCTTCGCCGACGAATCCTTCGGGAACGGATACTGGCCGTCGACATCGATCGTGACAAGCGCCTGGTACGTGTTCGTGTCGAAACCGATCGACTTCACGCGACCGACCACGACGCCGGCGCTCTTCACGGCCGCGCGCGGCTTCAGCCCGCCGATATTGTCGAATTTCATCTTCACCGCATAGGTCGGCTGAAACGACAGCGAGCTCATGTTGCCGACCTTCAGTGCCAAAAACAGCACCGCAAGGAAGCCCACCACCACGAACAGGCCGACCCAGAAGTCGAGAGCAGTCTTTTTCATCGTCATCCCAAAATTTGGCTTGGCTGAGGCTTAGCTGAACATCAGCGCGGTCAGCAGGAAATCGAGGCCGAGTACGGCGAGCGACGCGAACACGACCGTCTTGGTCGTCGCACGCGACACGCCCTCGGGCGTGGGCTTCGCTTCATACCCTTGAAACAGCGCAATGAAGGTCACGGCGAACCCGAACACGATGCTCTTCAGCACGCCGTTGCCGACGTCGGCCCAGACCTGCACGCCGCCCTGCATCTGCGACCAGAACGCGCCCGGATCGACGCCGATCAGCACGACGCCGACGAAGTAGCCGCCGAGCACGCCGACCGCGTTGAAGATCGCGGCCAGGAGCGGCATCGCGATGATGCCCGCCCACATGCGCGGCGCGATCACGTTCTTGATCGGGTCCACCGCCATCATCTCGAGTGCGGTGAGTTGCTCGCCGGCTTTCATCAGGCCGATCTCGGCCGTCAGCGACGTGCCCGCCCGGCCCGCGAACAGCAGCGCGGTGACGACCGGCCCGAGTTCGCGCACGAGCGACAGCGCGACCAGCAGGCCGAGCGCCTGCTCGGAACCGTAGCGGTTCAGCGTGTAATACCCCTGCAGGCCGAGCACGAAGCCGACGAACAGCCCCGACACGGCAATGATCACGAACGAATAGTTGCCGAGGAAGTGGATCTGCTTCGTGACCAGCCGCGGCCGGCGCAGCAGCGGGAAGAATTCCAGCACGAGGCGCACGAACAGCCGCGTGCCGTAGCCCGCGCGCACGAGGCCGCCGATGACATAACGTCCGATCGCGCTGATCATGCGCGCCCTCCGCCGAGCCCGAAATCCGCTGCGAGCGGCGGGCTCGTGTAATGAAATTTGAACGGGCCGTCCGGCGCGCCGTCGATGAACTGCCGCACGCTCGGATCGGTCGATGCGCGCAGCTCGTCGGGCGTGCCCTGCGCGAGCACGCCGCCGTTGGCCAGGAAATACACGTAGTCGGCGATCGCGAACGATTCCGGCACGTCGTGCGTGACGAGGATCGACGTGGCGCCGAGCGCCTCGTTCAGCGTGCGGATCAGGTTCGCGGTGATGCCGAGCGAGATCGGATCGAGGCCCGCGAACGGCTCGTCGTACATGATGAGCTGCGGATCGAGCGCGATCGCACGCGCCAGCGCGATGCGGCGCGCCATCCCGCCCGACACCTCGGACGGCATCAGGTCGCGCGCGCCGCGCAGCCCGACCGCGTTGAGCTTCATCAGCACGAGGTCGCGGATCAGGTCGTCGGGCAGGTCGGTGTGCTCGCGCAGCGCGAACGCGACGTTCTCGAACACCGACATGTCGGTGAACAGCGCGCCGAACTGGAACAGCATGCCCATCTTGCGGCGCAGCGCGTACAGGCCGTCGCGCGTTTGCGCGCCGACATCGGCGCCATCGAACAGCACCTGGCCGCGGCGCGCACGCACGAGCCCGCCGATCAGGCGCAGCACGGTCGTCTTGCCGCAACCCGAGCCGCCCATGACCGCGACGACCTGCCCACGCCCGAAGCGCAGGTTCAGGTTGGACAGGACGAGGCGGTCGCCGTAGCCAAAGTCGACGTCGCGAAGTTCCAGCAGGGTCTCGGTAGGAGTGGGGCTCACGGAGCTGACAGTCCTTTTACGCAGAACGCCGAATTATAGGGCCTGCATTGGAATGATGTCGTGACGCCGTTCCGGGCCCTGCGGTCAATGATTGTCAAATTGTCGGGCAAAACATTGTTGCAATGCAACAATGGCGGCCCGATAGTCGGCCGCGCCCGTCACCGCACTGACTACCGCGACACTGCCGACGCCCGTTGCCAGCACGGCCGGCAGCGCGTCGCGCCCCACCCCGCCGATCGCGACGAGCGGCGCCCGCGCGCCCGCGAAGCGCGCATAGCGGGCGATCCGCACGAGGCCCTGCGGCGGCGCGGCAACGGCCTTGGTCGCGGTTGCGTACACCGGGCCGAGCGCGAGATAGCTCGGGCGCTCGTGCAGCGCCCGCAACATTTCGTAATAACCGTGACTCGAAAGTCCGAGCCGCAGGCCCGCGCGCGCGATCGCGGCCAGATCGGCCGTTTCGAGGTCCTCCTGGCCCAGGTGAACACCGTACGCACCCTCTTCTGCAGCGATCTGCCATTGATCGTTGATGAACACGCGCGCATCGGGATAGTGGCGCCCGGCCGCGACCGCGCGCGCGATTTCCCGGCGCAAGGTGTCCGGCGTCGCACCTTTCACACGCAGTTGCACGGTTCGGACACCGCAATCGAGCACGCGCTCGACCCACTCGGCGTCCGGCACGACCGGATAAAGGCCGAGTTGCGCGGGGCACGGCGCGAACGCAGGTTCGGGCGCGGCCGGCAGCCCGGCAACACGCGGGAACCGCGCGGCGTCGACCGGCCACGCATCGGCGGCGCGCGTTTCGTCGCCGTCGCGCCAGGCCAGCGCCAGCACCAGCGCGTCGACCGGTGCGAAGCCGCAATCGAGGAACGCGGCGAGCGCGGCGATCCAGTCGTCCCCGAGCGGATGCGCGGCGTCGAGCGCGTAGCGCGCGCCCGCCGTGTGCAGCACCGCGCCCTGCTCATCGAATTCGATCGCGGCCGCGCCCGGCGCCGCAGGCCGCGACGA
>NZ_JAAGPP010000044.1:0-56586 GCF_017104975.1 Burkholderia sp. Ac-20344 | reverse complement strand
CTCTCGCAGCACTCTCGACAACGGACCCGCGATCTGCGTCAGCACGTCCGCCACCGAATCCGGCAACAGCTTCGGCGCGGCTTCCTGCTTCGCCTGCTCGGCCTGCGCCTGGCTCGATTTCGCTTCGGCTTCCTTCTGTTCGGCATTGCGCCTCAGCGGGTTGTCGAACAGCACTACGCCCGACGACATCGCAGCCGCCATGGAGAATTCGCGAGGCGCGGCTTCCGCCTGCGCCTTGGCCTTGTCCGCCGCTGCCTGCTTCATTCGTGCCTTGGCCTGCGCGACCGGGTCCGATTTGAGCAACGCTTGAACGTGCCGCGTGTACTGATCCATCAACACCTTCCACGGCACCGCCTCCGGGTTGAGCGGCGCCGCCGCCAGCGCCTTGATCAGATCGTCCTGACGCAGCACCAGCGCGCGCATCAGCAAATTGGTCTTCTCCGTGATATCGCCCTTCAACCAGCGCACATAAACCTCGCTGCAGCCCGCGATCTCCTGTGTGGCCGCCATGCAGCGCTGCAGTGTCTCTGCGTATACATCGCCGGCCAGCGCATCCTTGCCGTCATGCGTGCAGTCGAGCTTGTTGGCGAGCAGGTTGCTTTGCATCCATGCCGCATGCGCCTTCGCCAATGGTTCGATATGTTGCGTCTGCAACGTCTTCTCCGCCTGCTCGTACTCCGTCTTCCACTTGCCGTAGGCGTCCACGTTCAATTTGTCCAGATACGCCTTCCACGATTTCTGCTGCGCGTCCGCCCACCGTTCCGGCGAAGGGTGCCGGATGAGCGCGTCCAGTTCCTGCTGACGAGCAAGATTCCCGGACGGCGCATGCCCCATCGCCCGGCTATGCTCGCGCGCAACCTCGTAACTCACCTTGAGGTAGTCCGCAAGATCCTCCGCCTGCCGGAACACCTCCATCTTGACCTTTACGTCGTTGGACGCATGCAAAGTCTTGATCGCCACATCCAGCGCGAACAGGTCACGGTAGGTCGTCGGATACGGGCCATATCCGGCCCCGTACCTCTCCTTCTCCACCCGCGTATCGTTCAACCGTTCCTTGTGCCAGTTGATCAGCGCGGCCAGGTCCTGCGCGACGCCCGCCGGATCGTCCACCGCCACGATCGCGCCTTGCAACTCCGGGCTGCGCCGGCTGCATGCCGCCATCACACCATCCGCCTTGCCCGCGTGCAGGTGGAAACGGGGCGCGGTGGAGGGCGCAAAGCCGTTCGGCGCGGATTTGGCCGTCGCGTACTCGCCCACAGTCGTCGCAAGCTCGCTCATCGGCACCGCATGCGGAACACCGCCGCGCCCGCGCGAGGTGCTCTTCCCGGCCATCGCCGGATGCGCCTTTGCCCACGCGCCCGCATCGAACGCCCGCATGTGCAGTTCGCGCAGGCGCTTCCCGCCAGCGCCCCGGTGCGCGTCGATCACCGCACGCGTCCACTGCACGTCCGAGTAACCGAGCCAGACGAGGCCCGCGTCGCGCGCTCCCGGAATCGCAATGCATCCCGCCAGTTCCTGATGCCCGGCAAAGTTGCACGGCTTGGCCAACCTCGCCGCGTCAGGCACTGCCGCTTCCGGCGCGATGCGCAGATAGTTGCCGTCTTCCGTGATCCAGTACGCGTCCATCCGGTCGCGTTTCTCGTCGTACGCATACAGATAGCCGCTGCGCAGCAGCCGCGCCGTGTATCGCGCACTGCAGCCCTGCATCGCCAGGTTCTGCGGCTTGCCGCTGCCCACGCTACGCGCCGCATCCTCGACCTTCAACGGCGCGCTCACCGCCGGCAGCCCGCTGCTGACGGGCGCAATCGCATAGCGCACCGGCATCAGCAGCAAGCCGTGCTTGTCGCAAAGATCGCACTTCGGTTCTGTCGCTGCGGCCATCGATGTCAAGTCTCTTCGAATGAAAAGTGATTCGGAAATTGCCGATCCGGTGGTACGCGATCGCCATCGGCCACGCGCCCGGACAACGCGCGATGCTCGTCCGGCGTAAGCAGAGCCATCACGTCGGCCCAGCCCATCGATGCGACGCGGGTTTCCAGCCGCGCCCAGCAGTCGACCAGCTTCGGATGATCGAGGAACGCCGCGCCGTAGCGCACCGCGTACTCGGCATAGCAGACGCAGTCCTCCCGGTCGCGCCAATGCAGCCGGTGCTCGGCCGCCATCAATGCCGATTCGATTCGCGACGCGATCGCAACCCGCTGCGGCCAGTCCCGTTCCTCCGGGGTATCGAGGCAAGCGACCACCCGATTGATGCTCGCGATTCGCTGTGCACGCGCCCACATGGCAGCGTCGATGCGCCGGAACTCACCGGTGCGTTCCTCGAGCAACACGAGAGGCTCCTGCCTGTTTTCCTCGGCATGCCGAACGTTCACGTCGAATCTAAACCACCCTTCCAGCCAGGGAAACGACCAGCTCGACACAGGCCCGACCAGTTCGTCCAGCGTGGCGGAATCGAGCATCCAGCACAGATGGGCAAACACGCGCGGATCGAAGAAACGCCACAGCGCGCCGCCAGGCGAGCGATTGCCGTGCCGATTGACCGGCAGCACCAGGAGAAGACCGGCAATGTGTTCCACGAGCGCATCGAGCGACACGGATGCCTCGATAGAGGCGCCGATTCCCGCCTGCATCAGCGGCGTGCGCTTCCGATTCGCATGCTCCGCGTCGAGCACCGCTGCCAGCCAGGCAATCTGCCATTCGTCGCACCGACCGAGATCGATGATCGCAGGCAGGCCGGCTGGATCCTTGCCCCAGTTGGTCGGGCTGCACCGCGTCGGGTTCAGCGCGGCAATCATGTCGACGTCGGAAAATGCATCGGGATCGACCAGCAGAAAGCCGCCGCCTGCGAGTGTCGGCGGCTCGCAGCGAGTGACGCGGGCGGTAGCTTGCGGATTCGCCATCACGACAACACCATGCTGTTTTCACCGGCGATCGATGCAGCCGCCGTCGACCCTTTGCAGGCGGCAAACGCCGGCAGCTTTCCGGCCGCACTGTCCGGCCCGTCCCAGGCGAAGTCCGCCATGCGGATCGTCACCTTGTTCGGCGATGCGATGGTGACGTTGCCGTTGTCGAGCTTGATGTAAGCACCACCGCCGTCCGTGAGCATGATCGACTTGCCGGCCTGGACGATCACGTGGCCGTCGCTGCTGGTCACGGTCAGGTTCCGCTGCGACGTCAACTCCATTTCGTCGCGCTGTGCCTGGATCCGCACCTTGCCGCGCGCCGCAAATACCTTGATGCCCATCTTCTGCGCGAACAGACTGACTGCCTCGCCGGCTGCGACGGTGAACTTGCGCAGCACGCCGATATCGGCATTGGCGCCCGCCGTCATCGTCAGATTGGCGCCGGCACTGTGAATCAGCGTATCCGGCGTAACCGTCGCTATCGAGGCATTCGACGACAGCAACATCACCGCCTGCCTGAGATCGCGAATCTGATCCTGGAGCACCTGCTGCATCGATCTGGCATCGGCCGCATCGGCCTGCGCGACGGCCGCCGCCTGAGCCAGCCCTTCCATGCGGGCCTGCGCGTCGTTCAGGCGCGCGATTGCCTCCTGCATGTCGAGTTGATCGCCGGCGGCTTTCGGTCGATCGTCGGTGGAGACAAACAGCCCCTTCCCGCCACGAATCGCACCGTATCCCGACGTGCGAAGCTCGAATCCTTCGCCACGCCGCTGCTTGTTCGAATCGACGAGATAACCGAGGTTGAGCTGACTCTTGCCGGAATGTTCGGTGGACAGCTTGATGCCTTCGCATCCATGCCAGTCCTCCATCCGCAGCTTGTTGTTGCTCTGCGTCCGGATCACGTTGCGCGACAGCCACCGATCCTGATTCGTGACGAGGTCGACCGCCTGGCTGTGGTGGTGAAACTGGGACAGGTACGGCTTGTCCGGATTGCCGTCGCGAAAAGCCACCACGGCTTCGTCGCCGTGCAGCGCCGGAAAGTGAAAACCAGTCTGCAGGCTGCCGGCGAACGGCTTCGCAAGCCGCAGCGGCACGCTCTCGCCGCCGGGATTCCATTCGTCGAAGTCGAGGTCGAAGCGCACCGTGTAGCGGCCCTGCTGCGTCAGGTACGCATAGTCGTAGTCGCCAGGAGACGTGACGCGCGCGCTCAACGTGCCATTGATCTTCGGCCATGCCTCCTCGTCGAGCCGGAGCCTGACGCGTCGATCCGCAGGAATCGCCTGGTAGCTGTTGCGATAGGCACGCTCGCGCCCGCCCGTGTGAACCGTTTCAACCACGACCTGACCGTTCGGCGCATCCGGCAACGCTTCGTCGACACGCAGCACACGCGCCGGCCGCAGTTCGAGAACGTTGCTCTCGCCTTCGTAGACCACCTGCCATGCGATCTCCGCCTCGTGACGCAGTTGCGCTTCCCAGCGCGCGCCTTCCTGATCCAGGTGATGCGTGCCGTAAACGTAGGCTTGCCCGTAAGTCGTGACGTCCTTCTTCGCCACGTTGGCATCGGCCTTGAAACGCTCCCAGGACTGATCCGGGTTGTAATCCGCGACAAGAACCGATTGCGGAACCGTCTTCGCGTGCATCTCCAGCGCGAACACGGCCTCGACGCCGGCCTCCAGGCCGGCCGTCTCCCGATAACGCGCATTCAGTTCCGGCGCATAGACGTAATGATCGACATCGTCGGCAAACACGACCACATCGCCGTGCTTGCCCTGCGTGAAGTAGCTGTAGATCCCTTCCTTCTGCATCAGCATGCCGATGTAGGCCAGATCCGACATCTGATACTGGAAGCGAAATGCGTGCTGCGGATACTGCCGTCGAAGCGTGAATGCGAACTGGTGCCCCTTGAAGCCATGGCGACGCAGAATCGCCTCGATGATCTGCGGTGCGCTCTGTTGCTGATAGATGCGGCTCGTGCGTGCCAGCCGCAGACGCGCGGTGTGC
The DNA here is from genome assembly GCF_017104975.1 of Burkholderia sp. Ac-20344. Lineage (NCBI taxonomy): Bacteria > Pseudomonadati > Pseudomonadota > Betaproteobacteria > Burkholderiales > Burkholderiaceae > Burkholderia > Burkholderia sp. Ac-20344. The sequence goes on along the minus strand of NZ_JAAGPP010000044.1, from coordinate 51,682 downwards.
GCCTCGACGACCATCCGGTACAGGCTGAAATCCTTCGTCGTCTTCGTTTTTGCGAAGTGCGTAACGCATCCGGCGAACACGCGCGACCGTGTGCCATCTTCCGGTGCAATGGTGAACGTGGCGTCGCGCCCGAGATAGTCGCCGCGAAGGAGGTTGTCCGGATGCGTCAACTCGATGACGATCCGGTAAGGATCGCCGATACGTTCGGTCGCGGTAAACGACACCACCGACAATTCCCGGCTCGCGGCGCTTCCCGCGATGTCCAGGAAATAGGCCTGCAGCCCCGTCACCGCCTCGTGATTCACGCCGTACCTTTCCACCCTCTCAAGCAGATCCGCCATCGCCCTCTTTCCCCGCTCGCATCACGCTCATGATCGATATCGCGCACGCTGGCGCAACAGCCGGTATATGAATTTTTTCGACGCATGGTAAACAGTTTGGCATCCCATGTGAATCGACATTCGCGGCTTTTTTGCAACTTGCAAAAATTATTTCCGATGAAAATTTCAAGATGGAATTTATATGCTATTTATCCATTCTTAAATTTTTTTGACGTCCGAATCTTTATCTCACAATTACCCGCTCCCTCAACCAATGGAAATTGTCCCGAAAAGCAATCGACGGCTTTCGATCAGGCACTCTCACCGATTGAAATTGTGTGTGGGGTGTGTCTGGCTTGACTCGTACAAATCGAGTGATCATCGACGAATGTTGAGACATGTCGGAACGCAAAACCGCGCCTCGTGATTCGACGACGGGTGCCACACCCACCGGATCCGCGTCGTCAAACGGAATCTATGCGTCGCTGTGCGAGACGCTCGGCATCTCGCCCGCGGCGCCGGTGCAGCCGCTGCACGCATTCGCGCAGCCCGATACCCTGTCGAGATCGACCGCAGGCGATCGTCTGGTGCATGCGATTGCCGTACTCATCGACGCCATCGGGAGCACGTCGCAAAAGATCGACGTGCTGGACAAGAGCCTGATCGACTTCCACATCGCCCGACTGGACACGCGGATCGGCAACCAGATCGACGCGATCCTGCATGACGCTGCGTTTCAGCAACTCGAATCGACCTGGCGCGGTCTGAAATACCTGGTCGATCGCACTGATTTCCGCAAGAACGTACGTATCGAAGTGCTCGACGTCTCGAAAGAACAGCTACGGCATGACTTCGAGGACACGCCCGAAATCATTCAGAGCGGCCTTTTTCTGCATACGTATGTCCGCGAATACGACACACCGGGTGGAGAGCCGATCGGAGCCGTCATTGCCAGTTACGCATTCGATCGCAGCGCGCCGGACATCGCGCTGCTGCGCGATATCTCGAAGGTTTCCGCCGCGGCACACATGCCGTTCATCGGCGCGGTATCGCCGATGTTCTTCGGCAAGCGATCGATGGAGGAAGTCGTCGGCATTCGGGACGTCGACAGTTATCTCGATCGCGCCGAATACCAGAAATGGAAGAGTTTTCGCGAATCCGACGATGCCCGTTATGTCGGGCTCACGCTCCCGCGCTTCCTGGCCCGTCCGCCATACGGCCCTGACACCGTGCCCGTTCGTGCGTTCAGCTATCGGGAAACCGTCAAGGGGCCCGACTCCACCCGCTACCTGTGGGCGAGCGCATCGTTCGTGTTCGCCGCGAACCTGGTGAAGAGCTTCGTCCGGAACGGCTGGTGTGTCCAGATTCGTGGGCCTCGCGCGGGCGGCCTCGTGACGGACCTGTCGCTTCATCTTTATGACCTGGGCAACGGAGCTCCGGCGAAAATTCCAACCGAGGCGCTGATTCCGGAAACGCGCGAAGCCGAGTTCGCGAACCTGGGGCTGATTCCGCTTTCGTTCTATCGAAACCACGACTTCGCCTGCTTCTTTTCGGCGAGCTCGGCACAGAAGCCCGTTTCATACGAAGCGAAGGAAGCAGCTGCGAATAGCCGTATCAACGCACGATTACCCTATATTTTCCTGATCTCGCGTATCGCGCATTACCTGAAACTGATCCAGCGCGAGAACATCGGAACGACGAAAGACAGGCGTCTGCTCGAACTGGAACTGAATACCTGGATCAAGTCGCTCGTAACGGAAATGACCGATCCCGGCGACGACCTGCAGACATCGCACCCGCTACGGGAAGCACACGTCAGCGTCGAGGACATCGAAGACAACCCCGGTTTTTTTCGCATCAGGCTGTTCGTGGTTCCGCACTTTCAGATCGAAGGGATGGACATCGGCCTGTCGCTCGTCTCTCAAATGCCCAAGGCAAAAAATTGACGCTGACTGCCGGGCTCGCCCTGAAACTGTATTTTTCATGCCTATCGAACGACGATGAAGATAACGAGACCGCTTTGGGCCAAGGGAATTTTCATGACGCCCCAGCACTTTCAGCAGCAGGCGTTGTGGAACCAGACGACCGACGAACGCATCGCTCGTATCGCGAGCCCCGATCCGTGGGGCGTGTGCCGGATTGCGTTCGACACCCAAGCCCTGACGATCGATCGCCTGCAGTTGTCCGCACTCGATCTGCGCCTGCCGGACGGAACCCTGGTCGACAGCGAGTCGGCCGATCGCCTTCCGCCGACGCGCGATCTGAATGACATCCCCTCGCAGACCGATTCGGTTGTCGTGCTCATCGGGTTACCGCTCCTTGATCCGCAAGGAAACAACTGTATCGACATCGACGAAAGACCTGCACGTCCGCGGCGTTTTCGGCGGGAGTATCTCCAGGTCGCCGATGTGAACGGCGACAACGTGGAAGAGATCAGCGTGGAACGCCTTGCGCTGGCGTTGCTGTTCGATTTCGAGGCGTCGAGCGACTACGTCACCTGCCCGATCGGAAGAATCGCGCGCAACGCGCAGGGACGCTTCGAGATGGACGCCACCTTCGTGCCGCCGTGTTTGTTCCTGTCGGCCAGTAGCCACCTCGTCGGCCGCATGACCCGGCTCTCCGAGATCCTGCTGGCCAAGAGCGCCAGCCTCGCCGTGCGACGCCGGGAGCGTTCCGATCAGATCGCCGACTATGCGGTCGCCGATGTGTCGCTGTTCTGGCTGTTGCACAGCGTTAACAGTTGCTGGCCCGAGCTTGCACGACTGTGTCAGGCTCCCGATCAGCACCCCGAACGACTGTATGGCACGCTGGCACGCCTGGCAGGTTCGTTGCTGACATTTTCGACAGCGGAAACCCTTCGATCCATTCCTGCCTACGATCACCTCGATCCCGATCCGGTTTTCGCGGAGCTCGAATCGTTGATTCGCACGCTTCTCGATACGGTCGTTCCGTCGCGTGTCGTACCGATCGCCCTGGAGAAGCTGCGCGGGACGTCGTGGTTGGGCAAAATCAATGACGACCGGCTCGTCGAAGGAGCAGAGTATTACCTGTCAGTCCAGTCCGGGTTGCCCGCTCATGCGTTGCTCGAGCAGCTACCGCGCCTGTGCAAGGCCGGATCGCCCGACGATGTCGAGCAGATCGTCAATTCCGCACTACCCGGCATTCCGCTGCGCGCCATGTCGCGCGTTCCCGCCGCCATTCCGGTTCGCATCGAAAATCAGTACTTTGCTCTCGACGGTGCTCATGCCGCGTTCAAGCGCATGATGGACGCACGGGCATGTCAGTTCTACATCCCCGCGTCGGTACCCGACGTCTCGCTCGAACTTTACGTGGTACTCCCCGCATGATGCCGCAGCCCTTCGATGCCGCAATACTGCTGCCGATCGCTTTACGCGATACCGCAATGACCGTCGCGAGTCTCGCCCACGAACCAGCACGCCATTCATTCGTCCCGCTTCGGCATTCATGCAGTACACAGGTTGCCCGACTGCGCGACGAAATGACGTCGGCCGGCCATCCTCTGGACGTGATCGAGGATGCCTTGTACGCCCAATGCGCATTACTCGACGAGACGGCATTGCGCACCCTGACCGGAGACGATCGCACCGCCTGGGAGCGCGAACCGTTGCAGATCGAAGCCTTCGGCCGGAACGACGCCGGCCACGAGGTGATTTCGCGCATCGAACACCGCCTTGCCGAGCCCCGCCCCGTGCTGCCGCTACTTGCGATCTTCCGGGCGATACTGGAACTCGGGTTTGCTGGCAAGCTCGCACTCGGCGATCGTGGGGCTCATGCCGCGCTTCTGAACGCAGTCGATGAGCGCCTCGGTGGCAAGCCAGACATGCACCTTCCCGTCATGATCGATGCTGTCACCGCAAGCCGCCCGAGTGGCCACTTTTGGCCGTTCAACTGGCTCGCCCTCTCGTTCATCATGGGTGGCGTGCTCTATCTCGCGCTCAATGAATGGCTCGGTCGTTCAGTCGCTGGAATCGTGCAGCCATGAACCCGCAACTCACATTCCAGTGCTTGCCGCTCGTAGTCGGTTTCCGTCATGCTCTTGCTCGCATGCCGATGCGGGTGCCGGGCAACTTTCATCGCAAAGCGGAGGTGAATGGATGAACCCGACTGGCCCCGGCCTCTTCGAAGCCATAACCGGACATTTTTCGAACGGCTCCAACGTCGCCGATTTCGACGCAGCAACGCAGACGTTTCTTTCCGTACAGGACAACATACAGCGCATCCTGAACAGCCGACGCAACAGTCTTGCGCATCTGCCGGACTACGGCCTGGACGATCTTTCGGAAATCTACCGCCATCTGCCATCGTCTGCGCACCGGCTCCGAAATTCAATAGAAGCAACGATCCTCAAGTACGAGCCACGCGTCAAGTCGATCGATCTCCAGGTCCGGGACGCCGAGCCGGGCATGCTGCTGAGTTTCACCATGAGTTGCCATCTGCATCGGGAAGGGCTGGTACGCTTCGGTACACATTTCACTCCCGACGGACGAACCCGCCTTCATATGCTCAAGGCCGATCTCGATCGCGACTGACGGGGGTGCGATCCTGGATCAGTCGCAACGTCGCTCCGGACTCCGATGTGTGTCCGCGCAACAACCCGCGATCGGGCGCCGTGCGCCGCCACAAGCTGACACGGCGCTTTCATTCGAGCCCGCGCGCGCGCATCGGCCGCGATTGGCCGATATACTATGCGCCTCCCATTTCCCCGCACTCGACCATGCGACGGTTACTCTGGCTGATCGTGCTTTCGCTCGGCTTGGCACACACGGCATCGGCGCAACAGGCGTCGGCGCTGCCCGCCTCCGCGCCCGAGCAAACGGCCGCCTCCGCGCCGCTCGCCGCTTCCGCGCTGGACGCGAACGATCAGCCAAACGAAGAAAACCGCCGCATCACGTCCTACCTGACGAAAAAATTCGGTATCGCAAAGGAAAAGGCGATCAAGCTCGCCAACATCGTCAACGTCACTGCGACGAAATATTCGCTGCCGCCCGCACTCGTTTACGCCATCATTTCGATCGAATCGCGCTTCCAGGAAAAGGCGCGCGGCCAGCACGGCGCGACCGGGCTGATGCAGGTCGTGCCGGCCGCGCATCGCGGCCTGCTGCGCAACGTGAAGGACCTGACCGAGCCGAACGCGAACGTCGAGGTCGGCTCCGCGATCCTGTCGGGCTACGTAAGGGCAGCCGGTGGCGATGTGCGGGCCGGACTGAGGAGCTACAGCGGCGGATCGAATGCGTATGCGGCGAAGGTGATGCAGCGCGTCGATTCGTTCCGGTTCGTGCTCGAACCGGACGACGACGCGAAAACCGCGAATCCCGCGAACGATGCGAAGGGCGGCATGGTGCCGGTCAGCGAGAAGTCGAGCCCGGCGCCGGCCCGCAGCAACTAGCCTCTCTTCGTTCGATACGCATGCGCCATGCCACTCGCGTCCTTGCCATCGCCACGCTGGCGCTCGGCCACACCGCCGCGTTCGCTGCCGTCGATTGCGAGAAACACGCGCTGACGATGAACGACGTGCGGACCTGCGTACTCGGCCAGAACGATCAGGCCGTCGAGAACGCATACCGGCCGCTCGAGCGCAAGCTCAAGCAGCGCAACCCCGATGCCGCCAGCGAGCTCGCGAAGTCGCAGGCAAGCTGGACCCGCTTCGCCGGCGACACCTGCAACTACGTGAAAGCCGCCAATCCGCAGCAGACGATCCCGGAAGACGCGTGGATGAACTGCTGGGTCGATTTCAGCCAGGCGCGCGTGCGCATCCTGAAGAAATGGGACGCGCAGCTGGATGCGCCGCCACCGGCGCAGAACTGACCGGCGAACGGATGCCCGCGCGGCCGCCCGTCACGCCTGCGCGAAACGCTCCCGCAGAAATTCGATGAAATGCTGCGTCTTCGCGGGCAGCAGCCGCGTTTCCGTCATCGCGTAAACCGGAATCGGCTCGCCTTCCCATTCGGGCATCACGCGGCGCAGCCGGCCGGCGGCCAGGTCGTCCGCGACGATCGCCTCGGACAGCACGATGATGCCCGCGTCGAGCGTGGCCAGGCGCCGCAGCATGCCGACACTGTTCGCCCCGAAACGGCTGCTCACCGGCACCGCGACGGAACGCGCGCCGTCGTGCAGCGTCCACGACCCGCTTCGCTGCAGGCCGAGGCATGCGTGCCTTGCGAGGTCTTCCGGTTCGCGCGGCTCGCCGGCGCGCGCGAGATAACCGGGCGACGCATACAGGTAGTTCCGAAACGTGGCGAGCCGCCGCGCGATCAGTTGCGAATCCTCGGATGGACCCATGCGGATCGCCACGTCGAACGGTTCGCTGACCAGATCGACACGCCGCGAGGTCAGCTCGAAATCGAAGGTCAGCTTCGGATAGCGGTTCGCGAATTCGACGACCAGCGGCGCCAGGATGACCACCGCGAAATCGACCGGAAACGACGCGCGCAGCACGCCGGTCGGCTCCGCCAGCAGCCCGCCGAGCTGCTCGTGCGCGAGCCGCGCCTCGTCGACGATGCGCTTGCAGCGCTCGAAGTAAAGCTGGCCGGCCTCGGTCAGCTCGATCCGGCGCGTCGTGCGATGCAGCAGACGCAGCCCGATCGCCTTCTCCAGCGCGCCGATGCGCCGCGACAGGGTCGAGTTCGGCATCCCCAGCGTCTCGGCCGCGCTGCGAAAGCCCTTCGCCTTCACGACTTCGACGAACAGCGCCATGTCGTTCAGCAGTTCCATGCCCACCGCTCCATCAATGGATCAATGTTATCCAGATTACCCGTTTTATCCCGAAAAGGAAGCAATGGATGATGGGTGCGTGGAGGCGAGGTCGGCACACCCGTGCACGGCCGGCGCCCGAGGCGGCGCCGCACCGGCGCCGCCATCCCGAATCTCGAGGAGCCGACGCATCATGAGCCAACTGTTCACCCCGGTCCGCGTGGGCCGATATACGCTGGAAAACCGCCTGGTCATGGCGCCGATGACCCGCAGCCGCGCTACCTTCGACGGTACGCCCGGCGAACTGGCCGCCGAATACTATGCGCAGCGCGCAAGCATCGGCCTGATCGTCACAGAGGGCACGCAGCCGTCGGACGACGGGCAAGGTTACCTGACGACGCCCGGCATCTATACCGACGCGCACGTCGCCGGCTGGAAGGCGGTCAGCGACCACGTGCACGCGCGGGGCGGCCGGCTGTTCATCCAGCTGATGCACGCGGGGCGCATGTCGCATCCCGACAATACGCCGCACCACCGCCAGGCCGTCGCGCCGTCGGCGATCGCGCCAGGCGCGGGCATGTTCACGATGAAGGGCATGCAGGACATCCCGGCGCCGCGCGCGCTGACGACCGCCGAAGTGCGTGAGACCGTACACGACTTCCGCTTCGCCGCACGTCGTGCGATCGAGGCCGGCGCAGACGGCGTCGAGATCCACGGCGCAAACGCGTATCTGGTCCAGCAGTTCTTCGCGCCGAGCGCGAACTTCCGCACGGACGCATACGGCGGTTCGATCGAAAACCGCGCGCGCTTCGCGATCGAGGTCGCTACGGCGATCGCCGACGAAATCGGCGCGGACCGCACGGCCATTCGCCTGTCGCCCGGCAACACGATGTGGGGGATCGACGAAGGCGAGCAAGGGCCGGATCTGTACCGTTACCTGGCTGCGCAGCTCGACCCGCTCGGTCTCGCGTATTTGCATGTGATGCATCACGGCGACGAAGCGCTGCTGGCCGACCTGCGTGCACGCTGGAACGGTACGCTGATCCTGAACCGCCCGGGCCGCACGCGCGACGCGATCGGCACGGACGTGACGTCGGGGCTGGCCGATCTCGAAGCGTACGGGCAGATGGTGCTGGCGAATCCGGATTTCGTGACGCGGCTGAAGACCGGCGCGCCGATGAACGACGCGCGGCGCGAGACCTTCTTCGGCGGCGATGCGCGCGGGTATGTCGACTATCCGGCGCTGGATGGTGCGGCTGCGGCTTGATGCTTCGGCTCGGGGGGATCGCTGCAGCGCGCCGGAATGGGGGGCTGTGGCGATCGCCTGTGCGATGACGCCATATCGATCAGCACGACTGGCTGAAGTCGCTTCAGCCAGTACGACACCAGGACGGAAAAATTACTGTGGGCAATTGTTCCGATATTCCAGGAACAATGAGCAAAACACGGCAAACCAGAGCACTGGCTTGCCGTGCCACGACACATCAAAACTGCCCCGCCGCGCCCGTCCACCGCAAATAATCCCCGCGCGTCCAGTCGAGCGACACGCCGACGCGTTTCGTGCCGGGCCGGATCTTCGGCTTGTACACCGACAGCGTCAGCGACTCCAGCGCCGGCCATTCACGGAACGACAGCACCGCGATATCGGCAACGAGCGTCTCCAGCAGCCGCGTATGCGGCTTGTGCGACAGGAACGCGGCAATGCGTGTGCAATAGCCGTCGTAATCGATCCACTCGCCCTGCTCGCTCGGCTCGCAGCGATAGCCGAGCGTTGCATCGATCACGATCGGCTGCGGCGCTTCATGCTCGTGCGCATGAATGCCGATCCGCGCGGGCACCTTCAGTTCGTCGACGAACACGCTCCAGCCGCGCCCGCGCAGGCGCGGCGCGTCGATCGCCACGAACGGTTCGTCGAACGGCTTCATGATGCGAGCGGCGCCGCGGCGTCGAGCATGATGCGCACGAAATAGTCGGCGAAGCTGCGGCGCAGGACGATCTCGAACGTGTCGTCGCCGGTCGGGATCAGCGTGATCGGCGACTTGAAGTAGTGCGACTGCGCACACTGGCCCGGCTTGAACACGCGCGGATGCAGGTCGAGCGGGCAGCCGCGCGCGATCACGTCGCGCACGCGTTCGCCGCTGATCTCGACCACCGTGTAGCCGCTGCCGACATCGACGGCCGCCGCATACGAACCCTGCACGGCTTCCGCGAGCGTCGCTTCGAGCACACCGGCCGGCACGGGCCCGTTCGAGCGCACGAGCCACTCGTCGGGGCCGAGCCACAGCACGTCGTACTCGGCGCCGCGCGCAACCGTGTTCGGCTCCGCGGGCGGCCGGCAGCCGACCACGCGCTCGAACGCGGCGACGAATGCCGGATCGCTCAACTCGCCGCGCACGTTGACGAGATCGAGGAACGGCCGCTCGCGCAGCGTGAACTTCTTCGATGCGCGCGCCTGATGCGGCTTCAGCACGTCGGCCGCGCCGACGAACGGCGATTCAAGCGTCACGCCGCCCGCGCCCGCCACCTGCGACTGGTTTCTGGTTTCATTCCACATGCTGGCGCACCCCTTCGGTATCGTAGAAAACCGGGCTCGAGATCTTCGCGGTGATGCGCTTGCCGTTGGCCAGCGGAATCACGACGCTCTCGCCCATCTTGTTCAGGCCGCCCTTCACCACCGCGAGCGCGATCGAGCGCTTCAGGATCGGGCTGTAGTAGCTCGACGTCACGTGGCCGATCATCGGCGTCGGATCGACCGCCGACACCTGCGTGTCCTTCGCGATGATCTGCGCGCCTTCCGGCAGCACGAACTGTTCGTCTTCGGTCAGCAGGCCGACGAACTGCTTGCGGCCTTCCTTCGCGGTGTCCGACCGCGCGAGCGAGCGCTTGCCGAGGAAGTCCTTCGACTTCGCGACGACGCCGCCCATCCCGAGGTCGTACGGCGTGACCGAGCCGTCGGTATCCTGGCCGACGATGATGTAGCCCTTCTCCGCGCGCAGCACGTGCATCGTCTCGGTGCCGTACGGCGTGATGTCGAACTCGGCACCGGCCGCCATCAGCGCTTCCCACACCGCACGGCCCGCATTCGCCGGCACGTTCACTTCATAGGCGAGCTCGCCCGAGAAGCTGATCCGCATCACGCGCGCCTTCGCGCCCGCAACGGTGCCGTTCCGGTAGCTCATGAACGGGAACGCTTCGTTGCCGAAGTCGATGTCCTGGCACACCTTCTGCACGACCTTGCGGCTCTTCGGGCCGACCACCGCGAACGTCGCCCAATGATCGGTGACCGACGACAGCCGCACCTTCATGTCGGGCCATTCGGTCTGCAGCCAGCGTTCGAGCCACGTCAGCACGCGCGCCGCGCCGCCCGTCGTGGTCGTCATCATGAAATGCTGGTCGGCGAGGCGCACCGTCACGCCGTCGTCGAACACCATCCCGTTCTCGTCGAGCATCAGCCCGTAGCGGCACTTGCCGACCTCGAGCTTGTTCCACGGGTTCGTGTACATCCAGTTCAGCAGCTTCACGGCATCCGGGCCCTGGATGTCGATCTTGCCGAGCGTCGATGCGTCGAGGATGCCGACGCTGTTGCGCACCGCCAGGCATTCGCGCTTCACGGCCGCATGGAGATCCTCGCCGTTCTTCGGGAAGTACCACGGCCGCTTCCAGTTGCCGACGTCTTCGAACAGCGCGCCATGCTCGACGTGCCATTCGTGCACGCACGTCTTGCGGATCGGGTCGAGAAAATCGCCCGTCTCGCGGCCCGCGAACGTGCCGAACGACACGGGCGTGTAGTTCGGGCGGAACGTCGTCGTGCCCGTTTCCGGAATCGTCTTGCCGAGCGCGCCTGCGAGGATCGCCATCCCGTTGATGTTGCCGAGCTTGCCCTGGTCGGTGCCGAAGCCCATCGCCGTGTAGCGCTTCACGTGCTCGACCGACTCGAAGCCTTCGCGCGCGGCGAGCAGGATGTCGGCGGCCGCCACGTCGTTCTGGAAGTCGACGAACTGCTTCGGCCCGCGTGCCGCGGCCTCGCGGCTGCCGACGAGCCACAACGGCTGCAGGGCGCCTTCGACGGCTTCCGCGACCTGCGGTGCGACCGCGCGCTGCGCGACCGTGAAGCCGGCCGCCTTCGCCGCCTCCGTGCCCGCGTCGACCGCGAGCCGCAGCGCACGCGCCAGGCCGAATTCGCCGGCTGCCGCACCGATGCTCGCCTCCGCTTGCACCGGCTTGCCCGGCAGGAAGCACGCCTTCTCGTCGTTCCAGCAGGCTTTGCCGCCCGACTGCGCGAACAGGTGCAGCACGGGGCTGAAGCCGCCCGACATCGCGACGAGGTCGCACGGCAGCGACTGCAGCTTGCCACCGGTCTGGCCGTTCGAGTAGGACGCGACGTCGACCGACGATACGCGCCACTTGCCCGAAGCGGCCGTCACGACCGCACCGCTCATCACCGTCACGCCCTGCCGCTTTGCAGCGGCCGGCAGTGCGCCGTTCGACGAGGCGCGCGAATCGACGACCGTCACCTTCGCGCCGCACGCTTTCAGGTCGAGCGCGGTCTGGTAGGCGCGATCGTTGTTCGTGAACACGACCACGTTGCGGCCCGGCAGCACGCCGAAGCGATGCACGTAGGTGGACACCGCGCCCGCCAGCATCACACCCGGCAGGTCGTTGTTGCCGAACACGATCGGCCGCTCGTGCGCGCCGGTCGCGAGGATCACGCGCTTCGCGCGGACCTTCCACAGCAGCTCGCGCGTGCCCTTGCGCATCGACACCGGCAGGTGATCGGTCAGGCGTTGCGTGACCGTCACGAGGTTGTGGTCCTGGTAGCCGAACGCGGTGCTGCGCGACAGGATCGTCACGTCGGGCAGCTTGCGCAGCTCGGCCTCGATCTTCTCGACCCACTGCAGCGCAGGCTTCGCGTCGATCTCCGCACGGCACGACAGCAGGCTGCCGCCGAGTTCGCGCTGGTCGTCGACGAGGATCACGCGCGCGCCGGCCGTGGCTGCCGCATGCGCGGCGGCGAGGCCCGACGGGCCACCGCCGACGACGAGCACGTCGCAGTGCGCGTAGCACTTGTCGTAGCGATCGGCGTCGAGCACTTCGGGCGCCTTGCCGAGGCCGGCCGCTTCGCGGATCTTCTCTTCGTACTTCGGCCACATGTTGCGCGGCCACATGAACGTCTTGTAGTAGAACCCGGCCGGCATGAAGCGCGAGAACTTCTGGTTGATCGCGTACTTGTCGTTCTCGAGTGTCGGCTCCGCGTTCACGCTCGTCGCGACGAGCCCCTGGTACAGCTCGATCTCGGTCGCGCGTGCGTTCGGCACGGTATACGGGCCGGACTCGAGCTGCACGACGGCATTCGGTTCGGCCACATCCGCCGTCACGATCCCGCGCGGACGGTGGTACTTGAAGCTGCGCGCGACGAAGTGCACGCCGTTCGCGAGCAGCGCGGACGCGAGCGTGTCGCCCTGGAAGCCCTGATACGTGCGGCCGTTGAACGTGAACGTCAACGGAATCGCGCGATTGATGCGGCCACCGGTGCCGAGGCGGTCTTTCTGGCTCATTTGCTCGTGCCCTCTTCGTGTGCGTTGCCGGCAGCTTCGCCACCGAACTTTTCGTAGCCCTTGATATCGTAGGTCACCGTGTCGCGCGTGGCCTTGAACCAGCGGCGGCAACCCTGCGCGTGCAGCCATTGCTCCTTGTGCAGCCCGCGCTTGTTCTCGCGCATGAACACGTACTCGCCCCATTCGCGGTCGGTCATGTTCTCGTTGTTGACGGGGCGCACGATGTCGGCTTCACCGCCGCACGAGAATTCGGATTCGGCGCGCGGCCCGCACCACGGACATTCGATCAGCAACATGTTTATCTCCTCGTTCAGTGCGCGACGGCGGCAGCGCCGTGCTCGTCGATCAGGTGGCCCGTGTAGAAACGGTCGAGCGCGAACGGCGCGTTCAGCGGATGCGGTTCGTCGCGGGCGATCGTGTGCGCGAACACCCAGCCCGAGCCGGGCGTCGCCTTGAAGCCGCCGGTGCCCCAGCCGCAGTTGAAGTAGAGGCCCTTCACGTCGGTCTTGGTGATGATCGGGCATGCGTCCGGCGACACGTCGACGATGCCGCCCCACTGGCGGTTCATCCGCACGCGCGAGAACACCGGGAACATCTCGACGATCGCCTGCAGCGTGCTTTCGATGATGTGGAAGCTGCCGCGCTGGCCGAAGCCCGTGTACTGGTCGATGCCGGCGCCGATCACGAGGTCGCCCTTGTCGGACTGGCTGATGTACGCGTGCACCGCGTTCGACATGATCACCGAGTTGACCACCGGCTTGATCGGCTCGGACACCAGCGCCTGCAGCGGGTGGCTCTCGATCGGCAGGCGCACGCCGGCCATGTCGGCGAGCGTCGTCGTATTGCCGGCCGCGACCACCGCCACCTTCTTCGCCTTGATGAAGCCCTTCACCGTATCGACGCCGACCACCGCACCGCCTTCGCGGCGAATGCCCGTCACCTGGCAGTTCTGGATGATGTCGACACCCGCGCGGTCCGCGCCGCGCGCGAAGCCCCAGGCCACCGCGTCGTGGCGGGCCACGCCGGCGCGGCGCTGGATCGATGCGCCGAGCACCGGGTAGCGGCTGTTCAGGTTGATGGTCGGCTCGATTTCCTTGATCTGCGCGGGCGTCAGGAATTCGGCGTCGACACCGTTCAGGCGGTTCGCGTTCACGCGGCGCTCGGTGTCACGCACGTCCTGCAGCGTGTGGGCCAGGTTCATCACGCCGCGCTGGCTGAACATCACGTTGTAGTTCAGGTCCTGCGACAGCCCTTCCCACAGCTTCATCGCCTTCTCGTACAGCGCGGCCGATTCGTCCCACAGATAGTTCGAGCGCACGATCGTCGTGTTGCGCGCGGTGTTGCCGCCGCCGATCCAGCCCTTCTCGAGGATCGCGACGTTCGTGATGCCGTGCTCTTTCGCGAGGTAGTACGCGGTCGCGAGGCCGTGGCCGCCGCCACCGACGATCACGACGTCGTATTCCTTCTTCGGCTCCGGGCTCTTCCACTGTTTTTCCCAGTTCTCGTGGTACGAGAGGCCGTTGCGAAACAGGCTGAATATCGAGTAGCGGCTCATGTCAGTGATCCTTCGTTAGCATTCGATGACGTTCACGGCCAGACCGCCGCGCGACGTTTCCTTGTATTTCGTCTTCATGTCGGCGCCCGTCTCGCGCATCGTCTTGATGACCGAATCGAGCGACACGTAGTGCTGGCCGTTTCCCTTGAGCGCCATGCGCGACGCGTTCAGCGCCTTGATCGCGCCCATCGCGTTGCGCTCGATGCACGGGATCTGCACGAGCCCGCCGACCGGGTCGCAGGTCATCCCGAGGTTGTGCTCCATGCCGATCTCGGCGGCATTCTCGACCTGGTCGGGCGTACCGCCCATCACCGCGGCGAGCGCAGCCGCGGCCATCGAGCACGCGACGCCCACTTCGCCCTGGCAACCGACTTCCGCGCCGGAGATCGACGCGGTTTCCTTGTAGATGATCCCGATCGCCGCGGCCGTCAGCAGGAATTCGACGATGCCGGCTTCGTTCGAGCCCGGCACGAACTTCACGTAGTAGTGCAGCACCGCGGGAATCACGCCGGCCGCGCCGTTGGTCGGCGCGGTGACGACACGGCCGCCCGCCGCGTTCTCCTCGTTGACGGCCATCGCATACAGGTTGACCCAGTCGAGCATCGACAGCGGGTCGCGCAGCGACTCTTCCGAACGCGCGCGCAGGCGGGCATTCAGCTCGGCCGCGCGGCGCTTCACGCGCATCGGGCCGGGCAGCTCGCCTTCGACCTTGCAGCCGCGCTCGACGCAGGCGGCCATCGTGCGCCAGATCGCGAGCAGCCCGGCGCGCACTTCGTCGGCGGGGCGCAGCGCGCATTCGTTGCGCATCGTCAGCTCGGCGATCGACAGCCCGTGCTCGCGGCACTGGCGCATCAGGTCGTCGCCGGTGCGGAACGGATACGGCACCTCGACCGCCGCGCGCACGCCGTTCACGCGATCGCCGTCGCGATTCACGACGAAGCCGCCGCCGACCGAGTAATACTCTTTCTCGACGAGCAGCTGGCCGTGCTCGTCGAAGGCCTGGAAGCGCATCCCGTTCGGGTGCACGATGCTCGTGCCGCTCATCAGCTTGCGATAGAAGCCGATGTGCTCCTTTTCCTCGAAGCGGACGGTCTGCTTGCCGAGCAGCGACAGCGATTTCTCCGCGCGGATCGCGGCAAGCCGCGGCTCGATCAGGTCGGGATCGATCGTGTCGGGCAGGTGGCCCTCGAGGCCGAGCAGCACGGCCTTGTCGGTACCGTGACCCTTGCCGGTCGCACCGAGCGAGCCGTATAGTTCGACCCGCACGCGGCGCACGAAACCGAGCAGGTTCGCGTCCTCCACGTGCGACGCGAAGCGGCACGCGGCGATCATCGGGCCGACCGTATGCGAACTGGACGGACCGATGCCGATCTTGAACAGGTCGAAGACGCTGACGTTCATCTGGCTTCCTCTGGGTGGAACACACGTGAAATATCGTTGGCGTCAGTACATCAAAGCGTAAAATTGGCCGATAGAACAAAAACGGCATCGGCGTGGGATACCGCCGCCAAGCGCCATGCCGGCGGGCCCGAAAGTGCGTTTTGGCGATGGTTCGCGACGGAAAACCACAAGTCGGGCCGGAACCGATCGGCGACGCTGGCTGCATCCGACTGCCGTACCCGCATCACCCGTATCAACTGACTCAGTGAGACCGCCCGCCCGGCGTGAAGAGATTGGCCGCGATGACACCCGACGTACCCGCTTCCCCCCTCGCAGAACCCGCGCCGCGGCGCATCCGCTTCGGCATCGTGCTGCTGCCGAACTTCACGCTGACGGCGTTCTCGGGCTTCGTCGACATGCTGCGGCTGTCGGCGGACGACGGCGACTACAGCAAGCCGGTGCGGTGCGCGTGGAGCGTGATCGGCGAGACCCTCGCGCCGGTGCGCGCGAGCTGCGGGATCCAGATCACGCCGTGGGAAACGTTCGACGCGGCCGAGCCGTTCGACTATGTGGTGGTGGTCGGCGGGCTGCTGCATTCGGGGCCGCAGGCGGGCCCCGAGACGCTCGACTTCATTCGCCGCGCGGCAGCGGGCGGCGCGACGGTCGTCGGCATCTGCACCGGCGTGTTCACGCTGATGCGCGCCAGCGTGCTCGACGGCTACCGCACCTGCGTGAGCTGGTTCCACTACTGGGATTTCATCGAGCGCTTCCCGTCCGCCGATCCCGACCTGCTGATCGCCGACCGGCTGTTCGTGATCGACCGGCGCCGCATCACCTGCTCGGGCGGCCGCGCGTCGATCGACGTCGCCGCCGCGATCCTGCTGCGCCATTTCGATCACGCGACCGTGCAGAAGGCGCTGCGGATCCTGCTGGTCGGCGAGATGCAGAAAGGCAATGCGCCGCAGCCGCATCCGCCGGGCCTCGAGCCGGCGACGCACCCGAAGGTCAAGCGCGCGATTCTGCTGATGGAACAGCATGTCGGGCGCGCGCTGTCGCTCGACGAGCTCGCGAGCAAGCTCGACCTGTCGACGCGGCAGCTCGAGCGGCTGTTCAAGGCCGAAACGGGCAAGAGCCCGCAAGCGTTCGCGAAGCAGGTACGGCTGCGCACGGCCGCGTGGCTGCTGACGAGCTCGGACCGCACGGTGGCCGATATCGCGTCGAGCTGCGGATTCGCCGATGCGTCGCACCTCGGGCGCGAGTTCCGCAAGCAGTTCGGCGTGCCGCCGGCGACCTATCGCGAGCGCGGCGGGGAAGTCGCGGAAGCCGGCGCGGCGGCAGACGAGAACGAGCCGCTATCTCAACCCCATCTCATTTCCTCGGACTGACCGTCGCCGATCCTTCAGGCTGAATCAACTGTAGCTACCAATCGATTTCGGAATTGCGCGGAAGGCAGCCTGTTGTGGAATTTATTATTCAAATGCCGATTTATTTCGATAACTATCTTTCACGATCTAAATTCTATATAGAAAAAGGACTCGAGAGCTACATCGATCCGGCCCCATCTGGGGGCACGCTCGAATGGATTGAACTGAACCGCCCGAAGTGGTCTGCGTACTACCTCACTCAAGTCGAACGATTCACCCACTACATCCGAGATGCGGATATCGGCAAGCGCCCCCCTTCGTTCGATTACGAGCGCAGACATCTTCCACCCGGTTAGGGGCGTCGGATCGAGAGCTAGCGGGTCGCTTTTTTGAGCGCCAGCCGAAGCTGGTGCGCACGCACGATGGTCGAGTCGAGCAGCATACATTTATCTCTGTCTCGTCGGACACGGCGTGCGCCAAGCGTTCACAAGCGCCTTTGCGAAACCACCGGGAGAAGCGCATGTACACCATATGCCATCGGCCGAACTCTTTCGACAACTCGCACCAAGGGCAGCCGGTGCGGCCGGTGCAGAGGCCAGCTTCGACGAACCGATGATTGTCGGTCGCCGTGCGCCGTGGATCGCCTTTCTTGCTCGACAGAACGGATTCGATTCGTGTCCATACTTCATCGCTCGATAACGTTCGAATCATCTTGGCCCGCTCGTTCAGTCATTGGATATTTCTGCGGCATCCGTCGTCAATGCAACCCTCGCCGTCTCCACCAGGAGCTCGCTTACCTGACGAGCCATTGGCGGTTCCCGTTGCCAGCGGTGCCAATAAAGCGGCACCCGCAACTGAATCGAAGGCGCGAGGTCAATTAGTTCGCCCAACCGCAACAGATGCGCGACCTGTCTGGCTGGCACGACGCCATACCCGCTGCCCAGTTGAATCGCGCTCAACCGCGCCATCGGCGACGGGAAGTAATGCTTCACATAGCGGTCCACGTTTACTCCGAACAGTAGCCGAAAAAATTCGTCGTGCAGTGAGTCCTTTCGGTTGCACAGGATCGCAGGCACTCGAATTGCCTCGTGCAACTGCAGACCGCCAGAGAAGTGAGCCTCTGCGAACGCCTGAGTTGCCACGCACCGGTATTCCATCGCACCCAGCGGTAGAGATTCGAATCCCTTTGCGGGCTTTGGTTCGGTGCAGACGCAGCCCATGACTTCGCCGCGTAAAAGCATGGGCCATGTATGGTTCTGATCCTCCACCACGACCTCAAGCGCCACCGGTATTCTCTCCAGCAACGCATGCGAGCACTCGCCGAACCATGTGGCGAGCGAATCCGCATTCACCGCCATGCTCAGCCGCGCGCGTTCATGCTGTTTGCGCGATGACCCGACCTGGAGATAGACCTCCTGCTCCAGCACGCGCACGGCATTGACATGGCGAAGAACGATTTCGCCCATTGCGGTAGGCGATACCGGATTTTCACGATTCAGTAGCACCCGACACAAGATCGTCTCGAGCGTCTTGATGCGCTGTGAAACCGCGCCGCGCGTGATGTTGAGGACCAACGCTGCTCTCTCGAAACTCTGGTGTTCGACGACAGTGGCAAATGTTTCCAACTGACAGCGATCAAGCATACTCATTCCTGTTCAAGCTTATTTAATCTTTAAAGGACACGACATCGGATGCTGTAAGGTGCGTGCGGCGCAGGGCCAACGGAGATAAGAAAGGAGCAGCACATTATCGAATGCCGGTTACTCGGTTGCGATCTAGGTTGGAGCCGCTCTCCGGAAAATTACACATGAATGAAATTGACGTCAAGTCAAACCAATCGCCCGAAAATTAGTGAACTGATTCCGCGAAACGCCCACGTGCGTGATATACGTACGCTGACGCAACCTGCATTATTGATATAGCATATATTTAAATTTTTTCTTTCAAATCTTACAATCTTACCGGGAGTCATTTTTCCTAAACGGTGATCACAATTCTTGAATTCCAAGTAATCTTGAGTTGCGGCCTGCATGGCGAATAGAAATACTTAGGCTTAGCTACAGAGCAGCACACCTTCCCGGAAGATCGGTTCACTGTTTTAAAACGTAAACTCCTCATAACTTCAGATATGCAGATCATAACCCTCCACACTTCTATTTTTATTGATTTATAGACCCATCTCAGATCCGCAATTTTTGCATTCCACTTGTTTTCGTTTTTTGGAAGCGCCGATGGTCGAAATTGCTCCGGCGCGCACTTCGCTTCGTCCAATAGATTTTCTCCGTCGCCATACCACTAAATATTATTTCATCGAGGGAGCCGGCCGTTCAGTCGGCCGAATGTTCTCAGAGCTAGCACTAACTATCGAAACTTATGAAATTCGAAATCTGGCTTACCTGCTTTCTTTCGTCGTGGATATTTTCACTTTCACCCGGAGCCGGCTCCGTTTTTTCGATGACTAATGGGCTAAATCACGGATTCAGGCGTGGCTATTTCGGTGTCTTTGGACTGATCCTCGGTTTGTGGGTGGTTTTTCTCGCGGTGGTGGTCGGGTTGGGTGCGTTGATCAAGACCTCGCCATTGGCTTTCAACCTGCTGAAATGGGCGGGCGTCGGCTATCTGTTTTATCTTGGCTTCAAGCAATGGACGTCCAAGGGATCGCCGATTTCGGTGAGCCGCGAAGACGGCAGCCAAGTGGGGCTGATGACGCTGCTATCCAAAGGCCTGGCGCTCAATGTTGTCAACCCGAAGGGCTACATCTTCATGCTGGCGGTGATCCCGCAATTCATCGACTACAACATGCCGCTGCGCGATCAATACGTGGCGATCGCCCTGACATTCGCGTTCACCGACCTGGTTGTCATGGCCTGCTACACGGGTCTCGCGGCCAAGGCGCTGACGTATCTGAAGACTGAAGCGCAAATGCGTATGTTGAACAAGGTTTTCGGCGGACTATTCATGGTGGCGGCCACGGTGCTCGCGACGTTCCATCAGGCGCATTGAGCAAACTCTCGGACCCGGCCATGTCAAGCAACCAAATTAGATTCGATCCGCCGCGGCAGTCGTTCGATCCTGTATACGTCCTGTTTCGCCGCTCGTGCATGCAACATCCGGAACACATTGCGATTGAATGCGGCGAACAGAAAATCACCTACGCGCATCTGCAGGACCAGGTGCGCGCCATCGGTGCGCTGTTGCTTGCGCACGGCGTCGGGGAAGGCCAGGTCGTGGCGATTCACGGGCAGCGATCCGCATGCGCGATTGCCAGCACGCTTGCAGCATGGTCGATTGGCGCGACAGTAACGATGATCGATGCGGCGATCCCCGAGGAGCGTCGGCGCTTGATGTTGACCACGGTCTCCGTTGGCGCCATCCTTCATTGGGGAACGCCGTTTGAACTGCGAGGAGTGCTGGCGCTCGACGTGCGCGAAGCAATACAGGACCGGCACGAGCCTGAAAGCGCACACGGTGACGCTAAGCGAAGCTTCCCGGGCGACCGCGCCTACATCGCTTTCACATCTGGTTCGACCGGCCGGCCGAAGGCGATCGCCGGCAGTCACAACGGCCTCGCGCATTTCGTCGACTGGCAGAGCAAAGAGTTCGGGATCGGGCCTGGAGACCGCCTAGCGCACTTCACGAATCTCTCGTTTGACGTCTGGTTCCGCGATGTTTTCACGCCGTTGATCAGCGGCGCGACCATATGCATTCCCACGTCCGAAGCGCGCGCGGAATTCGTTTTTGCGTTCCTGCGCGACAGCGCAATCACAGCGATGCATCTCGTGCCGTCCATCGCGAATCTGTGGATCAACACCCATACGCCGGCCACTACCATCGACACGCTGAAGCATGCCTTCTTTGCCGGCGAGCCACTGGAAGGCACGCTCATCCGGAAGTGGCGCGACGCGTTTCCACAGTGCACGGTCGTCAATCTGTATGGCCCGACCGAGACGACACTGGCGAAGCATTTCAAGCGGATCGGTGCCGACGTGGTAGACGGTATCCAGTCCGTAGGACTGAATCTACCCGGTTCGATGACCTACATTACCGCGGACGACGGCCATCTTTGCGAGCATGGTGAAACGGGAGAAATCTGCATTGCCACACCGTATCGCTCGCATGGTTACCTAATAGGCTCGGAGCTGGTTTCAACCTTCCTGGAAGGGTTACTCCCTGAATTGACGAACCTGCCGATCTATCGGACCGGCGACCTCGGCCGGCGCAATGCCGAAGGCGAGATCGAAATTCTTGGCCGCAAGGACGATCAGATCAAGATTAACGGAGTGCGCATCGACCTGCTCGAAGTGAAGTCGGTAATCGCATCGCATCCGAGCGTACGCGACGCGTTCGTGTGTGCGCGGCAGGGCCGCTTCACGAAATCGATCGTCGCTTTCATAGAATCGGAGGAGCGTAGCGAAGAGACGTTCCTCGCGTATCTGCGCAAGCGTCTGCCCGACGTGATGATCCCGTCTCAACTACATTTCCGCGATGTGTTGCCGCGTTTGCCGAACGGCAAGACGGACCGCAAGTCGTTGACGGAGTTTGCCAATCGCCCGACGTCAGTCGCGCCGGTTCGCCCGCCCGAACAGCCGCACTCGACCGCCGAGCAGGTCGAGGCAATCTGGTCGGAAATTCTGGCGTATTCGGGACTGCATCCGACTCTCAACTTCTTCGACGCCGGCGGCAATTCGCTGTTGATCGTCGCGCTTCACGAAAGAATCGAAAAGCATTTCTCTCTCAGCATTCCGTTGGTTCGCCTGTTCCGCGACACGACGATCGAGACGCAGAGCCGGATGATCGCCGCGCTATTGCAAGGCGAAGGTGCCGCGATCGAATACCCGGCCGGCCGCTCCGACGCGCGTGTTATGAGCAGAAATCGAATTATTGCGGCGCGATCCGCGGCAAGGAACATGTGAGACCGATATGGACAACAAAGACCTCAGACGCAATGTTGAAGCAAGCGACGTGAGTGCGATCGCGATCGTGGCGATGGAATGTCGCATCCCGCAGGCCGACAGTGTCGACGCGCTCTGGAAACTTCTGCTGGACGAAAAATGCACCCTCACCGATCTCGACAACGAGCAACTGCGTCTTGCCGGCGTATCCGAAGCGGTCTTCAGCAAGCCTGGATATGTGAAGCGAGCCGGCCTGCTGAAGGATATCGATCTCTTCGATGCCGGCTACTTCGAAATCGGTGCACGTGAGGCGGACGTGCTCGACGTGCAGCAACGTCTGATGCTGGAGTCGTCCCTCACGCTGCTCAATCGCGCCAACATCGACCCGGCGCGTTATGACGGACGCATTGGCGTGTTCGCCGGATCGTCGTTCAGCTCGTATCTGTTCGGGATTCTGGAGCGCGACGACCTGCTGGACACGCTTGGCGAAATGGTGATTCGCCACGGCAACGACAAGGATTTTCTCGCGACGCGCGTCTCCTACAAGCTAAATCTGAAAGGCCCCAGCGTTAACGTGCAGACGTCCTGTTCGACCGGCCTAGTCGCCGTTCACTCGGCATGCCAGAGCCTGCTGCTCAACGAGTGCGACACCGCGATTGCAGGCGCGGTCTGCGTACGCTTTCCGCAGGAGACCGGCTATCCGTATCAGGAAGACGGGGTGCTGTCGCCGGACGGCAACTGCCGCCCGTTCTCGGCCAATGCGAACGGCACCGTATTCACCAACGGCCTCGGCCTCGTCCTGTTGAAGCGCTTGAGCGAGGCGGTGCAGGACGGCGACGACATCGTGGCCGTGATCCGGGCATCCGCCATCAACAACGACGGCGCGACCAAGGTCGGATTCACCGCGCCTAGCGTGGCGGGGCAGGTGGAAGTGTTGCGCGACGCGATCATGGTGTCGGGTATCGATCCTGCTGACATGCAATACGTCGAGGCACACGGCACGGGTACTGCCCTCGGCGATCCGATCGAAGTGGAAGCCATCCGCCAGGCATATGGTGAAACCGGCAAATCGTGCGGCATCGGCTCGCTGAAGGGCAACTTCGGCCACTTCAACATTGCGGCCGGCGTGATCGGGTTGATCAAGGCCGCGCTGATCCTGAAACACAAGCTGATTCCAGCGACCCTGTACGCGAGCGACGTCAATACACACCTCGGCCTTGCGGACTCGCGTTTCCATGTAGTGAACCAGCATCGCAAACTCGATATCTCGGGCGATCAGTTTGTCGCGGTGAGCGCATTTGGCATGGGCGGCACGAACAGTCACGTCATTCTTCAGAGCCGTGAAGCGCTGCCGATTCTAGACAGTGTGGAAGACTGCCAGTACCGGATCTTCACGTTGTCGGCAAAATCCGAGGGCGCATTAAACAACCTCATGGCAGAGTACCGCCGCTTCTTTGCTGGCGTTCCGACCGCGCCTGCCGTGTCATTCGCCGACGCGGCACACACGGCCTACTTCGGACGGCCGCTGCTGTCCGAACGCGCTGCGTTCGTCGCGCGTAACGCAAAGGAGGCGCTAACGTTGTTGGAAGCGGGCCGCTATCACCGTCATCTCAGCCGGGAGCGTGAGCCGGTTGCGTTCGTGTTCGCAGGCCAGGGCACCCAGCATATCCAGATGGGTGCCGCGCTAGCAAAGGAATCGACGTCGTTTCGGGAAAACCTGGATCGTGTGCTCGATGTATTCGCCCGCGAGCAGGGTCTCGATCTCGCCTCTCGTCTGTGGAACCCGGTCAGCGAGGCGGCGATCACGCGTACGGAGTTGACTCAACCGCTGCTGTTCGCCGTTGAGTACGCGCTCGCAGAAACCTTGATCGGGGTGGGCGCGGTGCCGAACGTGGTGCTGGGGCACAGTCTCGGTGAGCTCGTGGCGGCAGCCATCGCCGGCGTGTTCGACTTGTCGACCGCGGCTGCGGTGGTCGTGAAGCGAGCGCAATGCATGGCGGCTTGTGAACCCGGCTGCATGATCGTGGTGGATAGCCTGACAGGCCTCGAACGCCTCCTGAACGATCGCGAGATCGCGCTGGCGGCGCACAATGCACCCAGTCAGTACGTCGTATCGGGAACGGCTGCCCACATCGAGACGGCGATCGAAGTGCTGCGCGCACAAGGGCGCAGCGCGCATCGTCTCGCGACGTCCCACGCATTCCATTCGCCAATGATGGCCGACGCGGCGGCCGAATTCCACTCGTTCATGAAAGACATTCCGTTCGGCGATGCACGCATTCCGATCGTCTCCAACGTGACGGGTAGCGTGCTCACCGAGTACGAATACAAGAATCCGAACTATTGGTCCGATCATCTGGTGCGCACAGTGCAGTTTGCCAAGTCGACGCAGACCCTCGTTGACATGGACGTGGTTCGATATATCGCGATTGGACACGGCTACGCGATCAGCAATCTGCTGAAACTGAACCTACCCGAAAGCGGGACGAGCATCGTGCAGGCCCTGGGCGGCATCGACGAAGAGTACGTGTCGTTCCTGAACGTGATCGCGTTCTACTGGACTGCCTCGAACCGGATCGCAATGGAATCGTTCGTGGAGGGCCGGCGCAAGGTCGCGTTGCCGGTCTATCCTTTCGACAGAACGCGGCATTGGGTGGAGCCCGTGATCGGTTTCGCGCGTCGCGGCTCGCGGCCGTTCGCGGCCACTGCGTCTGAAGTCACGAACGTGGAAACAGCATCCGGTCTGTTGGCAGCAACGCTCGCTGCAGAACGGGAAAAGTCGGCATACTCGGCATCTACCGACAACCCTGTGGAAGACATGATCTCCGAGATCTACATAACGTATCTCGGGGTGGACAAGATAGATCGCCAGTTGTCGTTCTTCGAACTCGGTGGCAATTCATTGCTCGCGATTCAGTTGATTAACTGCTTGCGTGAGACGTTCCGTATTGACATTCCGTTGCGCGGCTTCTACGAAAGCAGCTCGATTGCCGGGTTGTCGCGACAGGTCGCGAACCGTTTGCTGGAAGCCGAAAATGTCTGAAGTCGCCAGCCTTACTCGCGAGCAGGTTACCCTGCTGCGCGAAAAATTGCGCGGATTCCAACCGGACGCGTCGTCGAGCATCACCATGTCGCGCAAGCCTGACGTGCTACCCGATCTCGGAGTCATTTTCTTCTCGGGCATCAGCGCGGGATGCTCGCCGTACGATCTGCTGCTCGACGTCGCCGAGTTCGTCGATGCGAACGGCTTCAAGGCGATCTGGACCCCCGAGCGCCACTTCACCGCGGTCGGCGGCGCGTATCCGAATCCGTCCATCCTTGCCGCCGCTCTCGCGACCCGTACGAAAAACGTGCGTCTGCGCGCGGGCAGCATTAATCTACCCTTGCACGACCCGATTCGCGTCGCGGAAGAATGGGCAGTGGTTGATAACCTGTCGCAGGGCCGGGTGGATCTTGCCGTGGCGCCGGGATGGCACGTTCGAGACTTCGTGTTGAAGCCGGAGAACTTTGCGTCACGTTCCAATGTGCTCAACGCGTACCGCGATCAGCTTCAGCAACTGTGGCGCGGCGAAGCGATCGAAAAGCAGGACGCCAACGGCGATCGCCAGATGATCCTCAGCTACCCGCGCCCGGTGCAACCGGTGCTACCGCTCTGGCTGACTACGTCTCAGAAGGAGGACGCGTGGCGCTTTGCGGGCGAGAACAACTTCAACGTACTTTCGGCGTTGATCAACTTTGGCCCGAACGAGCTGGCAAAACGAATCCGCATCTACCGCGACGCGCGCGAGTCGGTCGGACTCAAGCCTGAAGACGGCGTGATCTCGTTGATGTTGCACACATATGTGGACGATACCTTCGACAAGGCGGTGGAACTCGTGCGCCCCGCTCTGACGGAATATCTGAAGTCGTTCGTGACACAGCACCAAACCGCGAACAACGGCAGCGACCGGAAGGCCAGCACGTTAAACGCACTGGGCAAGGACAGAGACGACTTTGTCGAAATGGTCTTCTCGCGCTATATCGACACGAGCTCGCTGATCGGTGATCCGACACATGCGGAAAAGATATTGCGCGACTTCAAGGCGATGGGGGTCGATGAAATTGCCTGTCTGGTCGATTTCGGCGTGCGGAAGGAGGATGTCCTCAAAAGTCTGCGAATGCTGGCCAGGTTGATAGGAACCGAACGATGAAAACCTATAGCTTCAACGGCATCAGTCCGCAGATTCATCCCGACGCCTGGATCTTCGAAGACGCAGTGATTATCGGCGACGTACAGATCGGACCGAACGTGAGCATCTGGCCTGGTGTCATTATTCGGGGGGACAAGGAGCGGATCGTCATCGGCGCGGCCAGCAATGTCCAGGAGCGTGCGGTACTGCATGCGGACCCTGGCTTTCCGCTCGTGATCGGCGAGGGTGTCACCGTTGGTCATTGTGCCGTACTGCACGGCTGCACCGTCGGTATGTATAGCGTGATCGGGATCGGCGCGATCTTGCTGAACGGCGTGCGTGTAGGCGACTCGTGTCTCGTGACGGCGGGCGCGTTGCTCAGCGCGGGTCCGGCTTACGCCGCGGGTTCGATGATTGCCGGCAGTCCCGCCCGGGTGCTGATCAATCTCAGCGAAAGCGACATCCGTAATCTGAAGGATACGGCGGTCGAGTATCAAGAGCTGGCCGCTCATTACCGGCGGGAGTCGGTGCTGACGGAGGGCACATGACTCCCCCAGACAAAGCACGTATGTTCAGCGATACCCGCCTTCTTCGGCATTACCCTTCGCCATGGCCCGACACGCCCGACCTGCTCGTATGCTTTCCCCACGCGGGAGCCGGCGTCTCAGCATTCGCCGGCTGGCCGCAAAAGCTGGCGCATGTCGCGAGCGTGGCGCTGGTCCAGTTGCCTGGCCGGGAAGACCGTTTGAGCGAGCCGTTGACGCAATCGCTTCACGATGTGTCCAGGCGGATTGCCGTTGAGCTGGCGCGGTCGAACGCGCGACGGCTCTTCCTATTCGGCCATAGCATGGGCGCGCGCGTGGCGTGGTCCGTTGCAAGTAGGCTCTGGAACGACCACGGCGTGACGCCGGTCGTGATCCTCTCGGCGGGATCACCGCGCACATCGGACTCACTGACGGACACTAGTTCATCCGCGTTACATGCATGGTTCGACCGCATGGGCGAGCATTTTCCCGCCGAGCTGGAAAACGCCGAGTTACTGGCGCTCTTTCGAATCACGCTCGCAGCGGATCTTGCCTGGCTGAGGGCTTTTCCATTTGCGCCCGCCGTTGCGTTGCCAGTGGATCTTCATTGCTTCCACGGCGCGCGCGACAGTCTCGTGACGCGGGAGCTGATGATGCTCTGGCGTCATTACACGTCGGCCGCATTCACGATGACCGAAATGCCAGGAGGCCATCTGTATCATATGAGCGCTCAGACCGAACTGCTGGCGTCAATGCAAAAACTGATCAAGGACCAAGCGCATGCCTGAGTCCGCTTTGGACAAACTCGAACGCGGCACGATACATGTCGGATTTCAACGGCACACGCCACCTTTCTCCTACGCACTCGGAGATGGCTTCGCGCCCACCGGCTACTCGGTAGCGCTTTTCAAGCAGGTACTGGAAAGGATTCGCTGCCGGCTCGGGCTGGGCCGCGTCGAGGTGATACCCGTGGAGGTGACGTCGGCGAACCGACTTGATCTCCTCGAGCGTGGATTCATCGATATCGAATGCGGCTCCACGACGATTACCGCGGAGCGCCAGAAGAGCGCGTCGTTCAGTCGACCGATCTTCCATACGGCGCACCGTATCCTCACGAGAGGTTCGACGGTCACCCTGCAGTTGGCGTCTTCTGACATGATCGTTGTCACTGGGATCCAGTCTTCGACGAGCCATGCTGCTTTGCTCGCAGAACCGTCGTTGCCGTTCCGATTTACGTTCTTGGGATGCCCGGATATTTTTTCCGCGTTCGAGCGCTTTCACACTGATCACCGAACGCACGCGATGGTGGCCGACGAAGTGATTCTTCGATCGCTGCTGGCGCGCTCGGGGCCTACCGGGCAGCAGCTTCTGCCCAATTGCCTTGGCGGTGAGTGCTACGGCTTCCTGATGCGCAAGGACGACGCGGCGTTCCGGACGCTGGTCGACGAAGAACTGGACGCATTCGCTAACGGCCCCGGCTTCGCGCCGCTATACGAAGCATGGTTCATGCGCGAACTGCCAGATCTGGGCTTCAGCCTCGATTTACCGATGTCTGAAGCGTTGCGTAACATGGTGCGGCCACAGGCTACGACGGCACGTTGAGCGCCGGATAAACACTGTCCTTCAGAAGCGTTGGGGAGCATATGAAAGTTGGGGTACTGGGATTCGGCACGGTAGCCGCGGCTACTGTGCAGAAGTTCATCGAGAACCGCGAAGTAATCGCCACGAAGACGAGCACCGAAATTGACATTGTGGCAGTCGCCACGCGTTCCGTGGCGCGGACCGCCGGGCACGTACCGCAAGGTTGTAAGATTTCCGCCGACTGCTGGGAGGTGGTGAACGATTCGCGCATCGACGTAGTGATCGAACTGATCGGCGGCGTGGTGGCAGCACGTGAACTCGTGCTGCGCGCGATTGCCAATGGCAAGCATGTCATCACGGCCAACAAGGCACTCCTCGCGATGCACGGCGAGGAAATCATGCAGCTCGCCGAGCAGCGGCGCGTATGCGTGTTGTTCGAAGGCGCGGTGGCAGTATCGATTCCTATAGTGAAGACGCTGAAGGAGTCCGCCGCGGCGAATCGCGTGACCTCGGTGGTCGGCATTCTCAATGGCACGTCGAACTACATCCTGTCACGAATGAGCGAGCAGGGCGTGAGCTTCGCTGATGCGCTCGCCGACGCGCAAAAGAAAGGTTATGCCGAAGCCGATCCGTCGATGGATATTGAAGGCATCGACGCCGCACACAAGATCGCCTTGCTGTCGTCGCTGGCATTCGGTGTTCCGGTCGATTTCGAGGCCGTGCAATATCGCGGCATCACCGGCATCGCGCGCGAAGATATTGACCTCGCGAATGAGATGGGCTACGTACTGCGGCTGATCGCACAGGCGCAACTGCAGGACAACTGTATTTACACCAGCGTCGCACCCACATTTGTCCCCGCAAGCTCGATGCTGGCGCAGGTCCGTAGCTCAATGAACGGGATCGAACTGGTCGGCGATCTGTTCGGCCGCGCGTTTTTCTACGGCTCGGGCGCGGGCGGCGTTCAGACGGCAAGCGCAATCCTCGCCGACTTGATCGAACTTGCACGGCGCGAAAAGGATGGCGAATACGCCGGCGCGTTCAACATGGGTTTCCGGCGCACCACAATCGAGCGCAAGGAAACCATGCATACGGACGACCATAGCAGCCGGTTCTATCTGCGCATGCGTTGCGAGGATGCGGTCGGCGTGCCGGCGAACGTCAGCGCGATCCTCGCTGGCGCGGACATTTCGTTGAGCAGGCTGTGCCAGAACGACGGCGTCGGCGCGGTCACCGATGTCGTCGCGGTCACGCATGCGGTTTCGTGGCGCAGACTGCGGAGCATTCTGCCGAAACTGCAACGACTCACGGGGCGCGATTACGAAGTGGTAGTTTATCCGGTGCTTGACGAACCAACGGAAGTGAAGGTATGAGCAACGCCCTGCGTACGTCGGCGAACAATAGCGAGATTGCGGAAGCAACGGTACAGAATGCGAGCAAGGTGGCATGCCGTGTCTCGCGCGTCGAAGCCACGTCGTCCGAGATTCGGCGCGTCTGGCTCGAACTCGCTGACCCAGCCTTCGCGTGGCGGCCTGGCCAGTACATTGACCTGATCCGGGAAGACGGCGCTCGGCGCAGTTTTTCGATTGCAAACCGTTGCAGCTATGACGGCATTGTCGAATTGCATGTGCGCCTGCAAGGGACGGGGCGTTTCGTAGACAGCGTGCTTGACTCTGTCATAGCGCGGGCGGTGTTCTGGATTGAGGGACCGTTCGGCGATTTCCGGTTCCATCGCAATTCGCAGTGCGACCGTACGGAGGCGATCTTCGTTGCCGGCGGCACCGGCTTCGGGCCATTCAAGGCGATCATCGAGGAACTGGCTGCGGTGGGCGAGCGACGCCCACTCCATCTCTATTGGGGCGGCCGGTCAGCCGACGACCTGTACCTCGAACAGTGGTTGTTCGAGCAAGGCGACGCGCTTCCGCAGCTCCGCTACGTGCCGGTGCTGAGCGACGTGCAGCCCAGGCAGGTGGACAAAACGCGCACAGGCCTGGTGCATCGAGCGGTCATGGACGACTTCCCGGATTTGCGCAAGTGCGACGTGTATGTGTGCGGGTCGCCAGAACTCGTGCAGGCCGCGCGCACCGATTTGGCCGATCTATGTGGCTTGCCGTCGTCGCAGTTCTTTTGCTAGAGCGTGTTATGCACTTTCAAAAGTACGGAACGGCATGAGTGTGCTGCGAAGTGACGAAGACGACGAAATGCGATCCGGCGAGGGTTTCGGGCGAGCGCTTCAACTTGGTTGAAACTATGTCCATGAATCACACAGTTGTGAAGCGTCAAGAGGTCGATTCTCGACGCGGGAAGTCGGGCCATTAGCGCAACACCGCCGATGGCGCTATGTGCCCGTTGCCAGTTGGAGGATGTTGTCGACTCGCCAATGCTTTGCTGCGATGAGCTGAGCTCTGGTATGTCCCTGCGTAGGTCCACTCACGCACCACCGCCCCGTCGCGACCAGCACGACTCCCGTTGATCGCCAAGCTCGCACGATCGCCGCACATTCCCTACAGATTGGAACCGGTTTCAATCAACTTGACCGACGTTACACTCCATTAACCGAGGGTTATCCCGGATGCCGACGCACCTTCAAATTTGTATGATGACCACATCACCTTACAAACCTGAGCGTCATGTTCGAGAAAATTCCCGCCCGTGCGATGAGCGACCATGTTGCGCAGCAGTTGCTGAAGCAGATCGAAGCCGGCAGCTTCTCGGCCAGCGGCAAGCTCCCGACGGAAGCCGTGCTTGCGCAGGAATTCGGCGTGAGCCGCACCGTGATCCGCGAGGCGATCTCGCGGCTGAAGAACGAAGGCGTGGTCGAGCCGCGTCAGGGCAGCGGCGTGTACGTGAACCAGCACGGCGCGATCCGGCCGCTGCGGATCGACTACGCGGAAGCCGTCGAGGCCACGTCGCTGCCGCACCTGCTCGCGGTGCGCCGCGCGATCGAGGCCGAAGTCGCGGCCGAAGCGGCCCTGCATCACACCGATGACGACATGGCCGACATCGACGCCGCGTTGCGCAAGATCGACGATGCGGTCGCGGAAGGGCGCGACGGCGTCGCGGAAGACGTCGCGTTTCACCGCACGATCGCGGCCGTCACCGGCAACCCGTATTTCCTGAAGACGCTGCAGTTCCTGAACCAGTACCTCGAAGCCGGCGTGAAGGTCACGCGGCGCAACGAAGCGACGCGCGAGGACTTCTCGCGCCAGGTGCGCGACGAACACGCGGCGATCGCCGACGCGATCCGCGCACGCGACCCGATGGCCGCGCGCAATGCGGCGCGCACGCACATGTACAACGCCGCCCGCCGTCTCGCGGAAGCCGGCATCTGCTGAAGCCGGCGGCCGCCGCCTCTGCCGGCGCCGCCGCTGTCACGAACCTCTTCCGAATCGATCAAGGTTGACCATGTCACGAAATGTTGGAGTCATCGGCCTCGGCGCAATGGGCCTCGGCGTCGCCCGCTCGCTGCTGCGCGCCGGCCTGCGCGTGCACGCCTGCGACGTACGCGACACCGTGCTGCAGGCGTTCGCCGCCGAAGGCGGCATCGCCTGCGCGACGCCTGCCGAACTCGGCGCGCAGTGCGACGTCGTCGTCACGCTCGTCGTCAATGCCGCGCAGACTGAAACGGTGCTGTTCGGCGAGCACGGCGCGGTCGCGGCGATGAAGCCGGGCGGCGTCGTGATCGCGAGCGCGACCGTCGCACCCGACTTCGCGGTCGCGCTCGGCGCGCGCATCGAGGCCGCGGGCCTGCAGATGCTCGACGCGCCGGTGTCCGGCGGCGCCGCGCGCGCGGCGTCGGGCGAGATGACGATGATGACGTCGGGCCCCGCCGCCGCGTATGCGGGCTGCGACGACGTGCTCGCCGCGATCGCCGGCAAGGTCTATCGCCTCGGCGATACGCACGGCATCGGCTCGAAGGTGAAGATCATCAACCAGCTGCTGGCCGGCGTGCATATCGCGGCGGCGGCCGAAGCGATGGCGCTCGGCCTGCGCGAAGGCGTCGACGCCGACGCGCTGTACGACGTGATCACGCACAGCGCCGGCAATTCGTGGATGTTCGAGAACCGCGTGCCGCACATCCTGAACGGCGACTACACGCCGCTGTCGGCCGTCGACATCTTCGTGAAGGATCTCGGCCTCGTGCTCGATACCGCGCGCCGCAGCAAGTTCCCGCTGCCGCTGTCGGCCACCGCGCACCAGATGTTCATGAGCGCATCGAGCGCCGGCCACGGCGGCGAGGACGATTCCGCCGTGATCAAGACTTTCCCCGGCATCACGCTGCCGCCCGCCCGCTGATTCGAACGACGCTCCTGCCATGACCGCTTCCGCTTCCGCTTCCCGTCCCCTGCTCGGCTGCATCGCCGACGATTTCACCGGCGCGACCGATCTCGCGAACATGCTCGTCAAGAGCGGCATGCGCACCGTGCAGACGATCGGCGTGCCCGCCGACGGCACCGCAGACACCACGCTCGACGCCGATGCGATCGTCGTCGCGCTGAAATCGCGCACGATTCCCGCGGCCGACGCCGTCGCGCAATCGCTCGCCGCCTACGAGTGGCTGCGCGCACAAGGCTGCCGGCAGTTCTTCTTCAAGTACTGTTCGACATTCGATTCGACCGACGCGGGCAACATCGGGCCCGTCGCCGATGCGCTGCTCGATGCGGCCGGCGGCGGCTTCACGATCGCGTGCCCGGCGTTCCCCGAGAACGGCCGCACGATCTATCGCGGCCATCTGTTCGTCGGCGACGTGCTGCTGAACGAATCGGGCATGGAGAATCATCCGCTCACGCCGATGAAGGACGCGAACCTCGTGCGCGTGCTGCAGCGGCAGACGAAGTCGCCGGTCGGCCTGATCCGCTACGACACGATCGCGCTGGGCGCGGCCGCCGTGCGCACGCGGATCGAACAACTGCGCGCGGAAGGCGCGCGCTTCGCGATCGCCGACGCGCTGTCGGACCGCGACCTCTACGTGCTCGGCGAAGCGTGCGCGGGCCTGCCGCTCGTCACCGGCGGCTCGGGCATCGCGCTCGGCCTGCCCGCGAATTTCCGCCGTGCGGAGCAACTGCCCGAGCGCGACAACGCGGCGTCGCTGCCGCGCATCGACGGCCCGTCGGCCGTGCTCGCCGGCAGCGCGTCGAAGGCCACCAATGCGCAGGTCGCCGCCTGGCGCGCCACGCGGCCGAGCTTCCGCATCGATCCGCTCGCGGCATCGCGCGGCGAGCCCGTCGTCGACCAGGCGCTCGCGTTCGCGCGCTCGCACCTGCCGCAGCCCGTGCTGATCTACGCGACCGCGACGCCCGACGAAGTGAAGGCCGTGCAGCAGGCGCTCGGCGTCGACGCGGCCGGCCATCTCGTCGAATCCACACTCGCGGCGATCGCGCGCGGCCTGCGCGATCTCGGCGTGCGCAAGTTCGTCGTCGCCGGCGGCGAAACGTCCGGCGCGGTCGTGCAGGCGCTCGACGTGAAGTCGCTGCAGATCGGCACGCAGATCGATCCGGGCGTGCCGGCGACGGCCACCATCGACGCGCAGCCGCTCGGCCTCGCGCTGAAGTCCGGCAACTTCGGCACCACGGACTTTTTCGACAAGGCGCTGCGCGCGCTGGACGGAGCCGCACGATGAGCGACGAAGCGACACTGCGCGAAGAGATCTGCGTGGTCGGTGCGAGCCTGTATGCGCGCGGCCACGCGGTCGGCAGCGCCGGCAACATCAGCGCGCGGCTGCCCGACGGCTGGCTGATCACGCCGACCGATGCATGCCTCGGCCGGCTCGACCCGAACGACATCGCGAAGGTCGGCCTCGACGGCCAGCCCGTGTCGGGCGGCAAGCCATCGAAGACGCTCGCGCTGCATCGCGGCATCTACGCACGCAACACCGAAGCGCACGGCGTCGTCCACACGCATTCGACGCATCTCGTCGCGCTGACGCTCGCGGGCGTATGGCGCGACACCGACGTGCTGCCGCCGCTCACGCCGTACTACGTGATGAAGGTCGGCCACATTCCGCTGATCCGTTACCGCCGCCCCGGCGACCCGGGCGTCGCGGCCGAAGTCGCGGCGCTCGCCAACAAGGTGCGCGGCGTGCTGCTCGACCGCCTCGGCCCCGTGATGTGGGGGCCGTCGGTGTCGCACGCGTCGTATGCGCTCGAGGAACTCGAGGAAACGGCACGGCTGTGGCTGATGACGAACCCGAAACCCGAGCCGCTCGACGACGCCGCGCTCGACGAATTGCGCGCCAGCTTCGGCGCGCGCTGGTAACGACGCACCACGCAACGATTCCCATGCCCGCCGTGTGCGCGGGCCTTTCCGTCAGCACACACATGATCCGGCGGCGTACGCGCCGCCGGCAAACAACACCCTGGAGACGACGATGACTGCTCTCGACGCGGCCGCTGGCCGCTCGCCCGCCGCGCCCGCCCATGGCGCGGAACTCGACCGCACCTACAAGAAAGTGTTCTGGCGCATCGTGCCGTTCCTGATGCTCTGCTACGTGGTCGCGTATCTCGACCGCGTGAACGTCGGCTTCGCGAAGCTGCAGATGTCGCAGGATCTCGCATTCAGCGAAACGGTGTTCGGGCTCGGCGCCGGCATTTTCTTTCTGGGCTATTTTCTGTTCGAACTGCCAAGCAACCTGCTGATGCACCGCATCGGCGCGCGCATCTGGATCGCGCGGATCATGATCACGTGGGGCCTGCTGTCCGCGCTGTTCGCGTTCGTGCAGACGCCGACGCAGTTCTACGTGCTGCGCTTTTTGCTCGGCCTCGCGGAAGCCGGCTTCTATCCCGGCGTGATCCTGTACCTCACCTACTGGTTCCCGTCGCATCGCCGCGCGAAGATCATCGCGGTGTTCATGTCCGCGATCCCCGTGTCGGGCATCTTCGGCAACCCGCTGTCGGGCTGGATCATGGAGCGCTTCCACGGCGGCTCGGGGTTCCACGGCTGGCAATGGATGTTCATGATCGAAGCCGTGCCGGCCGTGCTCGTCGGCATCGCGACGATCCTGTATCTCGACAACAGCATCCGCAGCGCGAAGTGGCTCGACGAGCGCGAGAAGCAACTGCTGGAGGACGAGATCGCCGCGCAGCCGCAGGAACAGCAGCAGCACGGCCATTCGCTGAGGGCCGTGTTCTCGGACCCGCGCATGTGGTGGATGTCGCTGATCTACTTCGCGTTCGTCACGGGCCAGTACGGCCTCACGTTCTGGATGCCGACGCTCGTGAAATCGACCGGCATCACCGATACGCTGCAGATCGGCCTGCTGTCGGCGATCCCGTTCGTCGTCGCGATCGTCGTGATGAACCTGTTCGGCCACAGCGCGGACAAGCGCCGCGAACGCCGCTGGCACCTGATCGTGCCGGCGCTGATGGGCGCGGTCGGGTTTGCGGTCGCCGCGTCGTACTCGCACAATACGGCGGTGTCGATCGTGTTCCTGTCGCTCGCGGCGGGCGGCGTGCTGACCTGCGCACCGCTGTTCTGGTCGCTGCCGACCGCGTTCCTCGCGGGCTCCGCGGCCGCGGCCGGGATCGCGATCATCAACTCGGTCGGCAACCTCGCCGGTTTCGCGAGCCCGTACGTGATCGGCTACCTGAAGGACGCCACGCACAGCACGGCGTCCGGCATGTACGTGCTCGCCGCGATGCTCGTGATCGGCGCGATCGCCGTGTGGCTCACGCCTGCGAAACTCGTGAACCGCTGATCTGCGGAACCGGCCGCCATTCGACGCGGGGCGCCATGCGCCCCGCCCCCTTCATTCACAGGACCCGCTGCCATGCCACGCTTCGCCGCCAACCTCTCGATGATGTACACGGAGCACGCGTTCCTCGAACGCTTCGCCGCTGCCGCCTACGACGGCTTCAAGGCCGTCGAGTACCTGTTCCCGTACGACTTCGCCGCCGAGGACATCCGCGCGCGCCTCGATGCGCACAACCTCGAACAGGCGCTGTTCAACGCGCCGCCCGGCGACTGGGCCGCGGGCGAACGCGGCACCGCATCGCTGCCGGGCCGCGAAGCGGAATTCCGGCGCGGCATCGACCAGGCGCTCGACTATGCGCGCGTGCTCGGCAACAAGAAACTGCACGTGATGGCCGGCATGGTGCCGCCGGGCGCCGATCGCGCACGCCATCGCGACACCTACCTGGCGAACCTGCGGCATGCGACGCAGGCCGCGGCCGCGCAGGGCATCACGATCCTGATCGAGCCGATCAACCCGCGCGACATGCCCGGCTACTTCCTGAGCCGCCAGGACGACGCGCAGGCGATCTGCGCGGAAGTCGGCGCACCGAACCTGAAGGTGCAGTTCGACTGCTACCACTGCCAGATCGTCGAAGGCGATCTCGCGATGAAGCTCAAGCGCGACTTCGCGGGCATCGGCCACATCCAGATCGCGGGCGTGCCCGAGCGCCACGAGCCGGACGTCGGCGAACTCAACTACCCGTATCTGTTCGCGCTGATCGACGCGCTCGGCTACGACGGCTGGATCGGCTGCGAGTACCGCCCGAAGGCCGGCACGTCCGAAGGGCTCGGCTGGCTCAAGCCTTACCTGTAATTCCCGCATTCCTTTGAGGGTCAAGAACATGAAAGTACTGATCACCGGCGGCGCCGGCTTTCTCGGCCAGCGTCTGGCGCGCAAGCTGCTCGAGCGCGGCGAACTGACCGGCCCCGACGGCCGCAGCGAGAAGATCGACGAGCTGGTACTGCTCGACGTCGTCGAAGGCAGCGATTTCGGCGACGCGCGCGTGACGTCGATCGTCGGCGACATCGCCGATCGCGCGGTGCTCGACAGCGCGATCGACACGCACACCGGCGCGATCTTCCACCTCGCGGCAATCGTCAGCGGGCAGGCCGAAGCCGATTTCGATCTCGGCATGCGGATCAACCTCGACGCGTCGCGCACGCTGCTCGAAGTATGCCGCGCACGTGGCCACAAGCCACGCGTCGTGTTCACGAGCTCCGTCGCGGTCTACGGCGGCACGCTGCCCGACGTCGTGCAGGACGACACCGCGCTGAATCCGCAATCGTCGTACGGCGCCGAGAAGGCGATCGCCGAGCTGCTGCTGTGCGACTACGCGCGGCGCGGCTTCGTCGACGGCCGCGTGCTGCGGCTGCCGACCATCAGCGTGCGGCCGGGCCGCCCGAATGCGGCCGCGTCGTCGTTCGCGAGCGGCATCATCCGCGAGCCGCTGAACGGCGAGGAAAGCGTGTGCCCGGTGCCGGGTTCGACGCGGCTCTGGCTGCTGTCGCCGCGCGGCGCGATCGAAGCGCTCGTCGCGGGCTGCGAGATCGACGGTGCGAAGCTCGGCAACAAACGTGTGATCAATCTGCCCGGCCTGTCGGTATCGGTCGACGAGATGATCGCGGCGCTGCGCGAAGTCGCGGGCGACGAAGTCGTGAAGCTGATCCGGCACGTGCCGGACGAGCGCGTCGAGAAGATCGTCGGCAGCTGGCCGGGCCGTTGGGACACGTCGCGCGCGCAAGCGCTCGGGCTGACGGGCGATACGTCGTTCGCGGACGTGATCCGCAGCCATCTCGCCGACGAACGGCGCTGATTCGCGCGCTGCCCGCCGCGTGGGTGCGGGCTGCCGGGCCGCATCAACGCGGCCTGGCGGATTCCCCGATGGGCAACGACGCGCGTGTCGTTCCGCCCGACCGGTTCGCCGAACCGGCCGCCCACTGCCACGCGAGCAAGCCCGGCAGATAGAACAGCAGGTCGCGCACGCGGCGGGCGCCGGCCAGCGCGAGACAGGTCGGCGGGTCGAACCCGAGCAGCCCGCCGATCAGCACGAACCCGCCCTCCTGCACGCCGAGGCCACCCGGCATCAGGAACGCGATGCTGCTCACGAGCTGGATCAGCGCCTCGATCGCGAGTGCCTGCGCGAAGGTCGGCTCCGCGCCGAGGAACACCAGCGCGAGCCAGATTTCCAGCGCATAGCCGACGAACTGCAGCGTCTGCCAGATCACGAGATAGCGCACGACGATGCCGGTCTTTCTCCAGATCATCCGGATCGACTGATCGGTACGCGCCGATTCGCCGACCAGCGCCACCACCTTGCCGCTCGTGATGCGGTTGAGCATGCGCATCGCGCGCTCGAACGGCCGCACATGCTGCACCAGCGCGAACAGCAGCAGCACCGGCACCAGCGCGGCCATGCCGATCGCGAGGTTCCCGGCCACCCGCGCGGCGTCGGACGACACATGCTCGAGCACGTAGCCGATCGCGACCAGCGCGAACACCAGCTGGCTGATCAGCGTCAGCTGCATGTCGGCGACGAGGCTGGCCACGGCGGTTGCCGGCCGCACGCCCGTCTGCCGCAGCAGGCCGAACGACACGATCTCGCCGCCGATCCGCGCGACCGGCAACAGCCCATTGATCGATTCGCGGATCCACACGAGCTTCAGCATCGTCGCGAACGACGGCCGGCGCGGGCCGCGGATCAGCATCCGCCAGTCCCACGCGTTCGCGAGCATCGGCAGGAGGTGGGCCAGCGCCGCGAGCAGCAGCCCCGCGCCCGCGATCTGCAAACGATGCAGGATTTCCAGCGGATGCTCGCGCCAGATCAGCCACACGGCGAGCGCGAGCCCGCCCAGCGCCGCCGCCTGCCCCGCATGGTGGAGCCGCGCGTCGCCGCGCGCGGCGTTCCGTTCCGCGGCATCGGCGCCGGGGTTCGTCTGCGTCGTCATGATTCGCTCGCCGGCGACAGCAGGCCTTCCCGGTCGACGCGAAAGCGCGTGCCTCGCCACACGACATGCGACGAGAAGAAGCTCGACACGAACACGAAGAACTGCAGGAGATCGACGAACGGCAGCCAGATCGCACCGCGCAGGCCCGCGCCGGTTGCCCGGCTCGTCTTCAGCATCAGCAGCACCCGCGCGGCGAGCGCCGCGGCTGCGAGCCCGCACGCGGCCACCGTGCCGCCGGAGAACAGCAGTGCCAGCAACGCGAGCGGCACCGGGTGCATCAGCACCGAGCCCGCATGGCCGAGCCGGTCCGCCGCGCGGATCGTGCAGCTCCAGCGCAATTCGTGTGCGTACAGCTTCGCGAACGTCTCCTCGACGCACGCATGCCCGACGACGAACGGCGGAATGACGACCTGCGCGCCCGCCTGCCGCACCGCTTCGCCCAGCGCGTGATCCTCGGCCAGGTGATGCGCGAAACGCGTGAGCCCGCCGATGCGTTCGAGCGTCGCGCGCGTGATCGCAATCGTCTGGCCAAAGCACGGCCGTGCGCGCCCGACGAAGAGCCCGGTGATCACGCCCGGCAGGAAATGGTAGTTCGTCATCGCGACGGCGACCCCGGGCCAGAAGCCCGGCGATGCAATGCCGCGATACACGCTCGTCACGATGCCGACATCGGGCTGCTGTATCGCGCCGACGACCGCGCGCAAATAATCGCGCTCGACCAGCACGTCGCTGTCGGCGAGACAGAGCACCGAATACTCCGCGTGTTCGAGCATGTTCACGAGATTCGCGATCTTGCGGTTCGGCCCGTACAGCCGCGCATCGGCGACGACCTTGATGTTCGCGTCAGGGTAGCGCGCACGCAGCGTCTCGACGGCTGCGAGCGCTTCGTCGCCTGCATCGTGCACGCCGAACAGATGCTGGATCGGGCCTGGATAATTCTGCACGAAGAAGCTTTCGAGATGCTGTACGAGTTGCCACTCGCCGCCGTGCAGCGGCTTCGCGACGGTGACGCCCGGATAATCGCGCGGCTCGGCCGCCGCCCGGGAAAAGAACCGGCCGACCAGTACGCTGGCCGTGACCGTGTATGCAATGCCCAGCAACACGCCCAGCCCGCAGACGATCGACATTGCCCCGGCCAGCGCGCGCAGCACATGCAGCAAAACCATGCTTCTCCCCCGTGGTGACCCGTGCAACTACGACGCCCGGGACCCGCCGCGCGCACGCGGGTTCACCCGTGCGCGCCGCCGTATCGATTCCCGTGGAGCCGGATGTGAAGGACGACCAACCGACGGTACGCGCAATCGGATGACACGACTACCGTGCGGCGATCGATTCCTGTCACACGCACGCAGCCGCATGCGACCGCGGCCCGGAACGCCGCATCGGCAAGCTTGCGGGCCGAAAGGATGGCGGTCACGATCGCGATGACGACCCAGATGCGGAACGTCATCGTGGTGAAAAATGCTTCGGGTACGCGCCATGCAAGCAACGACACCAGCACGAAACACTGAATGAACATGCCGGCCAGTGCGGCGATCAGCAGGTGGGTGCGCCATCGCTCGATCGTCGAGACTGTCATGAGAAGTGAACCTCCCGTACGGACGACACGCATCGATCGCGAAGCGATCGGAAGGGTCGCGGATGGACGGGCACGCACGCGCGGCATGTGCCCGACATGCGTGACCCGGTTCGGGATCCGGGGAAACGGAGAACAACCCGACGAATGTTGTGGCCGATGGTAGCGGGATTGCCGGCGGCAAACCTTAAGCGTTCTTCAGAATCGGCGGAACCTTGATGCAGCACAATTACAATCCGTTGCACGCCATGCATGGTTGCACTCGTACAATCGCAAGCATCTGCCCCCGAACCGACCATGCGACTCCTCCTTGTTGAAGACGACGACCTGATCGGCAGCGGTCTCGAGATCAGCCTGAGTCAGGCCGGCTATCACGTCGACTGGTTGCGCGACGGTCACGCGGCCGCCGCAGCGCTCGCGACGACGCGCTTCGCGCTCGTCGTGCTCGATCTCGGCCTGCCGGGGAAATCGGGCACGGAGCTGCTGCGTGCATTGCGCGATGCGGGTGATACGGTTCCCGTGCTGGTGCTGACCGCGCGCGGCACCGTGGCCGACCGCGTCCGCGGCCTCGACGACGGCGCGGACGACTATCTCGCGAAACCGTTCGACCTGACCGAGGTGTTGGCCCGTTGTCGCGCGCTCGTGCGCCGTTCGCAGGGTCGCGCCGGCGACGAGATCGTATGGCGCGACATCACGATCGACCTGACCGCCCACACGGTGACACGCGATGCATCGCGCATCGCACTGACCTCGCGCGAGTGGGCCATCCTCGTTCAGCTCGTCAGCCACCCGGGCGCGCCGCAGTCGCGCGCACGCCTCGAAGACACCCTGTACGGCTGGCAGGAAGGCATCGAAAGCAATGCGATCGAGGTCCACGTCTCGAACCTGCGCAAGAAGCTCGGTGCGGAACTGATCCGCACCGTCCGTGGCATCGGCTACGTTGTCGACCCCGCATGATCTCCCGCTCGATACGGCGCCGCGTTTCGTCGATGGCGCTCGGCTGCGTGACCATCGTGTGGCTCGCCGCCGTCTTCGGCAGCTTCCGCTATGCGACCCGCGAGATCGGCGAATGGGAAGATGCCCGCCTCGTCGAATATGCGTCGCTGCTGGTCAATCTGTCGCCCACCGATCTCGACCGCCTCGCCCGCTTTCCGCCGGACGCGCGCGTCGAACTGGATCGCGGCAATGCGAGTTCCGTCCCTGAAACCGACGGCGATCGCCTGCGGCGCGACGTGCTGTTCGAGGTACGCGACGCGCGAGGCAATGTCGTCGCGTCGAGCCTTCCGGCAGAAGCGTCCGGGTTGCCCGACACGCGCAACCCGCGCGGCACCCCTGAAACGATTGTCATTCACGACGCATCATGGCGCACGCACACGTTGCGCGACGACGCGTCGGGGCGCTGGATACGCGTGATGGAGACCGCCAATACGCGCAGCGACCTGGCGACCGGCATCGCGCGCGGCATCGTCCTGCCGCTGATCGTCGCGCTCCCGGTGCTGGCGCTGCTCCTCTGGTACCTGATCGGGCGCGGCCTCGCGCCATTGAAAACGCTGTCGGCGCTGATCGGCGCACGCGACGCACGATCGCTCGAACCGCTCGGCATCGCCACGGTGCCGGACGAAGTTCGCACGCTGGTCGACGCAATCGACCGCCTGCTGGCCAGGCTGCGGCAATCGATCGTGCGCGAACGCGCGTTCACGTCCGACGCCGCGCACGAGCTCAAGACGCCGCTCGCCGCGATCAAGGTGCAGGCGCAGGTGGCGATCGCAACCGACGATCCGGCGCGCAAGCAGCTGGCGATGCAGCGGGTGGTTCAAGGCGTCGACCGCAGCGCGCGACTCGCCGAACAGTTGCTGCTGCTCGCGCGGCTCGACGAATACGAACGCATTCCGACGCGCGCCGTCGTCGTTCGCGAACTCGTCGATGCCGCCATCGATCGCCATCTCGCGAAGGCATCGGACAAGGCGATAGCCCTCGTGGCCGGCACCGTATCCGGACGGGCGATCGAAGCCGATCCGATCCTGATCGGCATCCTGCTCGACAACCTCGTCGACAACGCCGTCAAGTACGGCCGCCAGGGCGGCCGCATCGAGATCCGTGTAGACGACGACGGCGCGCGGCAACGCATCGTCGTGCGCGACGACGGGCCAGGGGTTGCGCCCGGCGAGCACGAGCGGCTCGGCGACCGCTTCTATCGCGGCAGCGGCGCGCAGTCGCCCGGCAGCGGGCTCGGACTGTCGATCGTCACGCGCATCGCGCTCTATTTCGGCGGCACCGTACGGTTCGGAGCCGGCATCGACGGGCAGGGCCTCGGCGCCGCGATTACGCTGCCGTCGGCGGGCACGGGCGAACCGGTGCCAGCCGGCGCACGCGACGACCGGTCGTCGCGTGCGATACCGCCTGCTTAACGTTTCGTTAAGGAAGCGACCGTAGAATCCACCCGACCGATACCTTCCCCGTCTTACGCCAGGAGTCTTCATGTCCACGCCCGCCCGATACGACACCGTTGCGCGCCTGCTTCACTGGCTGATCGTTGCGCTGATCGTCGCGCAATATGCGATCGGCTGGACGATGCCCGACGTGCATCGCGACACCCAGCCCATCGGCCTGATCGCCGCGCACCTCCTCGTGGGAA
Organism: Burkholderia sp. Ac-20344; assembly: GCF_017104975.1. Taxonomy (NCBI): domain Bacteria; kingdom Pseudomonadati; phylum Pseudomonadota; class Betaproteobacteria; order Burkholderiales; family Burkholderiaceae; genus Burkholderia; species Burkholderia sp. Ac-20344. Next base: position 8,746 of record NZ_JAAGPP010000044.1, on the reverse strand, counting down.
CCGCGCTGCTCGCCGCGATGGCTTGCCGCGTGTTGTGGCGCGCGACGCATCGCCCGCCCGCGAGTGACCTGCCGCCCGCGATGCGCGCACTGTCGGGCATCACGCATTTCGCGCTCTACGCGCTGCTGATCGCGGTGCCGCTGCTCGGCTGGATCAACGCGTCGTCGCGCGCATGGAGCGTGACCCTGTTCGGGATCGTGCCGTTGCCCGCGCTGTCGGCGGCCGGCTCCGGATTCGGCCACGCGATGGGCGACGTGCACGGCATCCTCGCATGGGTGCTGTTCGGCGGCATCTGCCTGCACGTCGCAGCCGCGCTGGCGCACCGCTTCGTGCTGCGCGATCAGGTCACGCAGCGCATGCTGCCCTGGTGATCGCCACGCTGGCGGCACGGCACGCCATCGCGCGCATGAACCGGGCGGCCGCCGATACCGATACCGTCTTCGTTCCGGTTCATCGCGCGAGCGACCTGCCCGCCCATCGGGCGCGGCCGGCGAGATGATCGCGGCGCCGCGCGAAGCGGCGCGCGATGACGGGCATCGCAGCCGGCGCCCTTCTGCCGCGTCGAGCGGCACGCAGGGCCGACGTACTGCCGTGCCGCGAACACGACGGCCTGAAGTCACACAAGACCATATCGGCACCTAGTTGCTGGTCTGCGCCGGCGTATCGGGAGCCGGCGCATGCGCGGCGGCAGCCGCCATCCGGGCCCGGTCCTGCTCGGCAAGCTTCGCTTCCGCCGCCTGGATGTCCGCCGGATACTCGCCGTCGTCTCCCTTCGCCGGGTCATACCCGGCTGCTTCCAGGCGCATCAATTCGTCGCGAACCTGCGCACGCGTCAGCGGCGCGGCCGATTTCGCGAAGGCCGACTGACCGACGATCGCTCCGATCATCGTCAGGACTGCGATATATGTCTTCATCATGAACTCCTTCAATGTTCCGTATCGATCAACCTGGTTGAATGCCTTGCATGCCTGACCTGCGAACGCAGGCGGCTGCGTCAGCTTCCGAAATAGATCGTGCAGAAGCTCGCGGGGCCGACGCACGCGGCAGAACCCTGGCGCGGCGACATCGCCGCCGGCTTGCCCGCCTCGGATGACGCGGCCGGATCGCTACCGACCGCCATGCTGGCCTGATGCTCCGGCATCCGTTCGGCCTGCCGCTGGAACAGCGGGCTCACGTCCGGATACGACGTATCGGTCACGAAGCGCAGCCCGTTGTTTTCGGCGTCGATCAGTTCCTGCCTGACCTGCGCGCGCGTCAGCGCCTGCGCCGACGCTTGCGTCGCAATACCCGCGAGAGAAATCGCCGCCACGGCGGCGGCCACCAGCCAATGCGTGTTCATGTTCCACTCCTTGAGAAGTCAACGAGACGACGTGCTACACCCGTATGACGACGGAGCGTGTGCGTTTATTCCCTCGCATCGCGCAACTCGAATCACGCGGCTTCTCCGGCGCCGGGAGCGCCCGGGACGGACGTTCATGAAACTGTCATTCTTTCGTCAGCCGGCGTAACCTGACGTAACGCAGCGCCCGCCGCGCTTCGGGCAGACTGACGTCACCCCTTACGGATCGCCCTACGATCGACCATGTCCGTCGCTTACGACTATGCAGCCGGCCTGCTGCGCACGCTGTACGACCGCCATATCGACGGCGGCGCGGTGCTCGACACGGCCGCGTTTCCCGATGCCGAGCGTTTCGTCCGTGCGTGGGCCGACATCCGGGCGGAAGCGCTCGACGTGGCGCGCGACATGCCACGCATCCCGCGCTTTCACGAGATCATGCGCGAGCAGTACGACATCTCGGCCAACGATGCACGCGACTGGCGGATGTTCATCATGCAGGCGTACGGCCAGCCGTTTCCGCGCAACCTGTCGCGCTGCCCGACCGTCGCGTCGATCGTCGCGGCGTCGCCGGACGTGTTGTCTGCGTCGCTGTCGTTCCTCGCCCCCGGCAAGCACATTCCCCCGCATCGCGGGCCGTTTCGCGGCATCCTGCGCGGCTATCTCGTGCTGTCGATGCCGAAGCGCGCGGACGGCACGCCGGCCGCCGTGCTGAAAGTCGACGGCCACGAATACCGGCTCGAGGAAGGACGTTTCCTGCTGTGGGACGACACGTTCATGCACGAGGTGTGGAACGACAGCGACGCCGTGCGGATCGTGCTGCTGCTCGATATCCGCCGGCGCGGGATGCCGTGCTTGCTCACGTGGCTGTCGAATGCGGTGATCGGCGTCGTGCGGCTCGGGATCAGAATGCGCGGGCGATCGATTCCGGTTTAGCGCACGCGGCCGGCGTGCACCGGGCGACCGATCGTTTCGACTGCCCGCTTGTGCGTCGAAAGGGAATTCGGCCCGCCCGGCGATACCGGCCAAATCATCAGGATACCTTGACGGATCTATCTTCCAACGTATAGATGCCGCGCCTGGCGACGCACGGGAAAGGCGGGTCGATCGCCCGCACATTCGTCAGTTCCCAGCACACGTATCCGGCACACCATTGCTTGCCTTGTGAGCGGGCTTCGTCAGGCGTCCAGTCGTGAACCCCCACGACGTCGACCAACGCGAGCGCGATACCGTCGGGATCCTCCTGCCCGTCCTGTCGCAGGAAGACCGTGTTCTGCACCAGCACGAGATCGCGCAACGGTAGGGCCGGCGGCGCCCACGACCGGATTTCGACCCGCTTCCGGCCCGCGACGATATCGTCGACGGCGGGCTTGACGATCGACAGCGCGGATCGCGGCATGGCAGGCATTTCCTTCCTCGGCAAGTGGAGAGCGTGCGACCGTCGATCGGCATGGCAGCCGAATCCGGCATGCGATGACGGTCCGGGCAGGATTGTTGCCGATTCGCGTGAACGTGTCGACCGGGACGGACCGGACGGCGCACCGCGACTACGCGATGCCGGCTTTCCGCCCCCGAAGGATCGCCTAAACTACAGACCGTCCCCTCCGCGCGGCTCCTGCCAGCCACCGCCATGGCACACCTCTTCTTCGCCGCTTCGATCCAGCGGCATATCGAAACGCCCGAGCGCGAAATCGACGCCCGTACGCTCGGCGAAGCATTCGACACCGTTTTCAGCGAACAGCCGCGCCTGCGCGGCTACATCCTCGACGACCAGGGTGCGCTGCGCAAACACCTGTCGGTATTCATCGACGGCCAGCCCGTACGCGACCGGCAACGCCTGTCCGATGTGCTCGGCGACGCCAGCCGGGTCTATGTCGTGCAGGCGCTGACGGGCGGATAAGGGGACGTATGCACAAGCGCCGACCGCGTGCCGAAACGCCAGGTCGGGCCATCAGGAGACATCGCACATGAACGATCGACTGCTCGTCGCCACCCGCAAGGGCCTGTTCGTCCTGCAACCCGACGGCAACGGCGGCTGGACGCTCGGTGAACCGCACTTCGCCGGCGAGCCGGTCAGCATGGCGCTCGCCGACCCGCGCGACGGCACGCTGTATGCCGCGCTGAACCTCGGCCATTTCGGCGTCAAGCTGCACCGCAGGCTCGCCGGCGGCGCCGGCTGGGAGGAATGCGCGGTTCCGGTCTATCCGCCGCAACCCGCCGACGCCCCACCCGCCAGCACCCGCGTGAATGCCGGCACCGGCGACGCGGACGACGCGCCTCCCGGCCCGCCGCAGCCGCCGTGGACGCTCCAGCAGATCTGGTCGCTCGAGGCCGGCGGCGCCGACGAGCCGGGCGTGCTGTGGGCCGGCACGATTCCCGGCGGGCTGTTCCGCTCCGACGACGGCGGCAGTTCCTGGGTGCTCAACCGGGCATTGTGGGATCGCCCGGAGCGCGCCGAATGGGGTGGGGGCGGATACGATGCGCCGGGCATCCATTCGGTGATGGTCGATCCGCGCGACCGCCGGCACGTGACGGTCGGCATCTCGTGCGGCGGCGTCTGGCAGACAGCCGACGGCGGCGCGACATGGCGAGTGACCGCCGACGGCATGGAAGCCGACTACATGCCGCCCGAGCGGCGCGGCGAACCCAACATGCAGGACCCGCACCGCGTCGTGCAGTGCGCGGCCAACCCGGACGTGCTGTGGACCCAGCATCACTGCGCGATCTTCCGCTCGACCGACGGCGCCGAACACTGGCGGCGCATCGAGGCGCAGCCTTCGAGCTTCGGCTTTGCGGTGGCCGTGCACCCGCGCGAGCCGGATACCGCGTGGTTCGTGCCGGCCGTGAAGGACGCATGCCGGATTCCGGTGAACGGCCGGTTCGTCGTCACGCGCACGCGCGACGGCGGGCGCAGTTTCGAGCAGTTCACGAACGGGTTGCCGCCCGCGCCGGCATACGACCTCGTGTATCGGCACGGGCTCGCGGTGGACGATTCGGGTACGCGCCTCGCGATGGCGTCGACGACCGGCGCGCTATGGACGTCCGACGACGGTGGGGAAAACTGGCGGCTGGTGTCCGCGCATTTGCCGCCGGTTTATTGCGTGCGGTTCGGATAAGGGTGTGCGGCGGGCTGGTTCGCACGCCCCGCGATGTCGATTTCGGAGAGGTGCTCCCGGCCCACCCGCACAGTTCGCGCCGCCGTCCGCTTACCGCGCGACGTCTGCCGCTCCCATCCGCGCCACCGCCGCCCGCGTCTGCGCAATCTCTGCCTCGAGCCAGTCGAGAAACGACCTGACCTGCGGCTCCCGCTCCCGCCCCGGCCGGCACAGCGCGACGAAGCGCGCGCCGTTAATCCGCACCGACGGCTCGATCGGCGTCAATGCCCCGTGCACGACATGCTCGGCAGCCAGCACGGAGCTGAGCAGCGCGATGCCCTGCCCGTGCAGCACGGCCTGCAACGCGTAATGCTCGTCGTCGTAGTGGCGAAACACCGCGCGTTCGAGCCACGCTTCTCGGCCGGCCGCGCGGCACCACGACGCCCAGTCGACCGACACCGGCAGCGGCGTATCCCACACGGTCTCGATCAGGTCGAGCGGCTCGTCCGCGCGATGCGCGTCGAACCCGGCGGCCGCATACGCGCCGAAATACTCGTCGATCAGCGCAATCTCGTGCAGCGCCGGAAACGTGCGCGACGTCGCGCGAATCGCGAGATCGATCCGCGCATCGCGTTCGAGATCCACGAGCGTGTTGCCGGTCTCGACCTTGATGTGCAGGTGCGGATCGACGCGACGAAACCGGCCGAGGCGCGGAATCAGCCACATCGCGGCAAACGCGGGCGTGGTGGTCAGTGCGAGCGTGCGCTCGCCGGTTGCTTCCGGCCGCACCGCATCGAGCCCGCGGCTCAAGGCGAGCAATGCATCGTGACTCGCGCGAAACAGGCGCTCGCCCTCCTCCGTGAGCCGCACGCCGCTCGCACCGCGCTCGAACAGCAGCACGCCGAGCCGGCTTTCGAGCGACTTGATCTGGTGCGACACGGCGGCCGGCGTCACGGACAGTTCGTCCGCGGCGGCCTTGAATGCGCCGAGCCGCGCCGCCGACTCGAATACACGCAATGCGGTCAGGGGAATTTTCGAGAACACGGGGCCTCGCGGGCCGGATCGGCCGGGTTGAATGCGATTGAATCGGGGTGAGATTAGGTGAATTGAAGCGGGTGTGCAACGCGGATAGCCTTGCGGGACGTCGCGGCACGGTGCCGCGGCGAGTGGCGTCCGACCGGAGAAACAACGTGCAAGGCCTACCGCGCAGGATCACGCAGGCGGTGCTCTACGAAGCGATTGCGATTTCCTGCATCTCGCCCGCGATCGCGGCGATCTTCAAGCAGGACCTCGTCTATTCAGGCGCGCTGTCGGCGACGATGTCCGCAATCGCGATGCTGTGGAACATGATCTTCAACGCGCTGTTCGAGCACTGGGAAGCGACGCGCCGGCAGCCGGCGCGCACGCTCGGGCGGCGGATCCTGCACGCGACCGGATTCGAAGGGGGGCTGATCTTCATCCTGGTGCCCGTCGTGTCGTGGTGGCTCGACATCTCTTGGCTCGACGCGTTCGTCGTCGATATCGGGCTGTTTGCGTTCTTCTTCTGTTACGCGTTCGTGTTCCAGTGGGCGTTCGATCGGGTGTTCGATGTGCCGGCGGCGACGAAGGGGTCGTGAGCCGAACGCTCACACGCCCGCGAGATCCGCAGCGAGCACGAATTGCTCGACGCTTCATGCAAAAGGACTGCCGGGGTGCTGCGTCATCCGGCTGCGGCCTGTATCGACACAAGTGGACGCGCCGTTCAGCCGTCTGCCGTCTTCCTGCCGCCAACCGGATACATCACGCGTGTTGCGGATCATGGCCGCCTCCTCGATCGGGATCGAGCAGATCGGGGATCGAGCCGTCTAGCGCATCGTCCGCTCACCGTCGGGCCGCGCGTGAAGCCGAATGCAAAAAGCCGGCTGAAGCAGGGTGTGTGCCCTGCTTCAGCCGGCTCAACAGCACGTCAGACTTCCGGTCAGGCCCGTGAAGCCCGTCGCACGTCGCTCAATGCACGCCGAGATAAGCCTTCACCGCCGGCAGGCCCGGCTTGCCGTCGAGCGTCGTCACGCCGGCGAGCCACTTGTCGAGCGCCTGCGGGTTCGCCTTCAGCCAATCGGCCGCCGCCTTGTTCGGGTCTTGCTTGTTCATGATCGGCATCATCACGTGGTTCTCGATCGTCGTCGTGAACTGCAGGTTCGACACGAACTTCGCGACGTTCGGGCAGCGCTGCGCGTAGTCGGGCGGCGTCGCCGTCAGCACCTTCGCTTCGCCGTAGTTCGGGCCGAACACGTCGTCACCACCGGTCAGGTAGTCGATCTTCATCTGCACGTTCATCGGATGCGGTTCCCAGCCGAGAAACACGATCCACTGCTTGTCGCGGATCGCGCGATTCACCTCGACCAGCATGCCGGCCTCGCTCGACTCGACCATCTTGAACTTCCCGAGGCCGAACTGGTTGCCGTCGATCATCTTCTTGATCAGCAGGTTGCCGTCGTTGCCCGGTTCGATCCCGTAGATCTTCCCGTTGAGCTTGTCGGCGTACTTCTGGATGTCCGCGAACGACTTCAGGCCGCCCTGGTACACGTAGTCGGGCACGGCGAGCGTGTATTTCGCGCCGGTCAGGTTCGGCGTCGCGAGCACCTTGATCGTGCCGGCCTTCGTGAACGGCTGGATGATCGGGTCCATCGTCGGCGACCAGTAACCGAGGAACACGTCGATCTGCTTGCTCTTGATGCCGGCGAACGTGATCGGCACCGATGCGATCGTCTTCGTCGGGCTGTAGCCGAGCCCCTGCAGCATCGTCGACGCGAGGCCCGTGGTCGCCGCGATGTCGGACCAGCCGACATCCGCGAAGCGCACGTTCTTGCACACGGGCGGGTCGGCCGCATAAACGGTCGACATCGGCGCGGTTATCCCGATCCCGCACACCGCTGCGATCAATAGGCGCTTCATCTTCCTTCTCCTCAAAGTGATGTCGTTTGCTTGAATGCGGGATCGTTTATTGAAGCCGCGCGTCGCGATCCCGGCGACGTCGCGGACCATGGGGTCGGTCAGCGCCCCGGCAACCGGCGCTCGTAGCTCGGCGCGTGGCCGAACTGCGCACGGTAGGCCTTGCTGAAATGGCACGGCGAATGAAAACCGCAGACCGTCGTCACGCGCGCGATCGATGCGTCGGTCGTGCGCAGCAGGTCGCGCGCGCGCTTCAGGCGCAGCGTCAGGTAATAATGGGTGGGCGACACGTTCAGGTACACCTTGAACATCCGCTGCAGGTGCCGCTGCGACAGCCGCACGAGCCGCGCGAGCTCTTCGAGCGACAGCGGCTCCTCGATGTTCGCCTCCATCAGCCGCACGACCTCGATCAGCTCCGCACGCGAGAAGCCGACGCGCGCATCGACCGGAATCGGCTGCGTGTCGGTCGAGCTGCGGATGCGCTCCAGGATGAACTGCTCGGATACCTGCGCGGCCAGTTGCTGGCCGAACCGCATGCCGACGAGGTTCAGCATCAGGTCGAGCGGTGCCGTGCCGCCGGTGCAGGTCAGCCGGTCGCGATCGACGACGAACAGCTCGTCGGCGAAACCGACCTGCGGAAACTCGGAATGCAGCGCGGACAGGTTCTCCCAGTGCACCGTGCAGCGATAGCCGTCGAGCAGCCCGCTCGACATCAGCGCATACGCACCCGTGCAGATGCCGCCGAGCGGCAGCCCATGTTCGGCGAGCGCCGCGAGCGTATCGCGCGCGCCTTCGTCGACCACCTCACGGATGTGGATGCCGCCACATACGATCATCACGTCGGGCAGGTTCGTGTAGTCGAGCGCCTGCGTGGGCCGTACCGCGATGCCGTTGCTGGCGTGCACCGGACTGCCGTCGAGCGAATAGATCGACCACTGGTAGTGATCGGCACGCCCGACATAGTTCGCCATCCGAAGCACCTCGACGGCGCTCGAGAAAGCGATCATCGAGAAGTTCGGCAGCGTCAGGAAGCCGAAATGGGCGAGGGACGAAACCGGTGAAACGCAGGCGGCGGGCGCGACAGCGACGGCGGACGTCACATCGGTCTCCTGGCGAGGAGGTTGCAGGGGCCCAGCCCCGCGGCCGAAGCCGCGGAAGCCGTGATCCATTCAGGGTAAGCGGCCGGGAGAACTCGGCCGCCGGAGGTCAGGCCTGTGCGGGTGCGGCCTTGACGCGCAACAGCTGTTTCAGGCCCGAGAACAGCGGCGCCTTCGCGGTGCCCGGCGCACGGCCGAAGCTCTCGGTGATGCGGTCGAGAATGATCGCGAGCAGCACGACCGACAGGCCGCTTTCGAAACCGAGGCCGATGTCGAGGCGCTGGATA